>NZ_RZQI01000439.1:0-4881 GCF_003998335.1 Mesorhizobium sp. M7A.F.Ca.CA.002.05.1.1
CGAGCAGGAAATAAAAAGCATTGGGTGTTGTCGTCGCGCAACGCCGCCTCTGGTTGCAGGCGCCGCCGGTCATGTCAACCTCCGGTTCCCGGTCCGGCCTTGGCCGACGCGAACAGCGCGACGGCGTTGGTTATACTCTGGGCCGCCTTGCCGCGCCAGTCGGCGTTGAGCAACTGCGCCTCGTCCTTGGCGTTCGAGAGATAACCGAGTTCGACCAGCACCGACGGCACGTCGGGTGCCTTGAGCACCTTGAAGCCCGCCGAACGCTGCGGATTGTTGATGAGGCCGACGCTGGTCGACAACTGGCCAACCAGCGTGTGGGCGAAACTCATCGAGAAATTGTGCGTTTCGCGGCGGATCAGGTCGATCAGGATGTCGGTGACTTCCTTGTTGTCGTTCTTGATTTCCATGCCGGCGAACTGATCGGAGAGGTTTTCTCGGTCGGCAAGCGCCTGCGCCTCGGGGTCCGAAGCCTTGTCGGAGACGGTGTAGACGGTGGCGCCGCGAATGCCCTTGACGCTGATCGTGTCGGCATGGATCGAAATAAGCAGGTCGGCCTCATGCTGACGGGCGATGCGCACGCGGTCATCAAGACGCAGGAATTCGTCTGTGTCGCGCGTCATGAACACATCATAATTGCCAACGGCTGCGAGTTTGTCGCGCAGCTCCGTGGCGAAGGCCAGCGTGACATTCTTCTCGATGGTGCCGTTCAGGCCCTCGGCACCGCCGTCGATGCCGCCATGGCCGGGATCGATGACGACGGTGAACCGATGACCCGGATTGGAAACCGGTCCGGTGCCGACCCGCCCTCCCTTGTCGGTCGAAACGGTCGATCCGGTGGTCAGCGCCTGATTGGCCAGCGCCACATCGAACTCGCGCTCGGATGCCGCCGACATGTCGATGGCAATGCGGTAGCCGGTTCCGTCCTCGTTCTTGAGCACGTCGAGCTTGTCGACGGCAAAGGGACCCTTGCCGGTGAGGATCAGCCGCGAAACGCCCTCGCTAAGCGCGCCCAGACGCACGCCCTTGACCAGGCCCCGCGCCTTCAAATCCTTGGCATCAACGGCGAATCTCGTATTCGCGAGATCGATGACAAGACGGTTGGGACCGCGCAGCAGGAACCATTTGATATCGGGTTCGCGATCGAAGTCCATGACGATGCGCATCTTGGTGGCATCGCCGGCCATCTTGTAACCTTTTGCCACGAGCGGAGCGTCGGCGGCATTGGCTTTTGAGGACAAGGCAGATGAGACCGCCAGCAGCAGCAAGAGGCAGAAAGCGGCCAGGATCCGGCCGCAGACACGACATCCCTTGTCTGTGAAGTCCGCCAATCCCATCTCTCTTCCAGTCGCTCCCGGTTTGGCGCCCGGCGCCGGTCGTTTCGTCGAAATGCCGGTTAGGCCGCGAACTCGATTAACGATTGGTATCCAGAGAAGGTTAACCAAGCCTTTTCATGCAAGGGCGGCAAGCTGGCTTACGCTACGGAACGGCTTTTTGCCGGCATCGGAAATCGGGGTTGCCTTCCACCCCGCCAAATCATAAAAGCGATGGTGGATCACTGCAATCCTGGAACCGCCCTCCTCCGCAGCTTCTTGCTACAGGGTCAGACGTAAAGGCGGCTCCTTTCGCTTCAGGCGAAAAGGGTTCAGGTGATCGCGACGAATTTCGCAGGCGTGCTCCCGTGGCGGGGGAATCGCCTGCGTGAGGAAAACGGCCGGGTTTGTTCCCGTGCCGGCTCTGTAGGAGCAAACAAGCTGGTCCGGTTCATCCGGGCTTTGGTTCAAAAGGTTCTGTTGGTGACGATGGCTTCAAGCGCAATCATGGAAAGGTCCGCATCAAACCGCGCCATTATGGCTGCGGGCGGCACCGCCATGGCGCTCAAGCGGCGGCTGACGGACGTTCAAATATCCGGCACCCACACTCCAGACACGCAGCAGCAGGCTTTGCCTCGCAAGCTGCGGCTGACGGCTGCCGGGGGGAAACGAAATAATGCCCAACAAAATGCTGATAGACGCCTCCCACCCGGAGGAAACACGCGTTGTCGTCATACGCGGTAACCGTATTGAAGAATTCGACTTTGAATCCCAGGACAAGAAGCAGCTCAAAGGAAACATCTACCTAGCCCGCGTAACGCGCGTAGAGCCCTCCCTTCAGGCAGCCTTTGTCGAATATGGCGGCAACCGTCACGGTTTTCTCGCCTTCAGTGAAATTCACCCCGACTATTACCAGATTCCGGTCGCCGATCGTCAGGCACTGCTGCGCGCGGAAGCGCAGGAGGCTGAGGACGAAGAGAACGAGGACGGCGACGGCGATGATCGCCAGAGCCGCGATCGCGGACGGCGCGGCCGCAGGCGCGGCGGCAAGCCCCGCGACCGGGGCGAGCACAAGCGTGATGCTGCCGATTCCAGCGAGGCAAGCGACACTGCCGACGAGGCGGAAGAGGGCGCCGACGCTGGTTTCGAGGAGATCTCGCACACGTCCGAGATCATCGAACATGCGGCCGATGCGTCCGAACATGCCGATGCGTCCGAACATGGCGAGGATTCCGCCGAGCAGGACGAAGGCGAAACCCGCGAAGGCGGCCCGACGTCGATCGCCGCCTCGGTCGAGGCCGATGTGATTTCCGAAGCCGTTCCGCAGGCCGAACAAGGCAGCGAGGCGACCTCCGGAGACAATGATCGCGGCATGCTGGAAGAAGTGCAGTCCTCGCATCCGGACGATCACGAGGTCGAATCAGTCGGCGCCGAGGACGCGCTGGAAGAAGTGCGCAACCGCCGCAAGCCGGTGCGCCGCCAGTACAAGATCCAGGAAGTGATCAAGCGCCGGCAGATCCTCTTGGTGCAGGTCGTCAAGGAAGAGCGCGGCAACAAGGGTGCGGCACTGACCACCTATCTGTCGCTTGCCGGCCGCTATTCGGTGCTGATGCCGAACACGGCGCGTGGCGGCGGCATTTCGCGCAAGATCACCAGCGCGGTCGACCGCAAGCGGCTGAAGGAGGTCGTTGCCGATCTCGAAGTGCCGCAGGGCATGGGCGTGATCCTGCGCACCGCCGGCGAGAGCCGCACCAAGGCCGAGATCAAGCGCGATTACGAATATCTGATGCGGCTTTGGGAAAATGTCCGCAATCTCACCTTGCAGTCCACGGCCCCTGCCCTGGTCTACGAGGAAGGCAGCCTGATCAAGCGCTCGGTGCGCGACCTCTACAACAAGGATATCGACGAGATTCTTGTCTCCGGCGAGGAAGGCTATCGCGAGGCCAAGGACTTCATGCGCATGCTGATGCCGAGCCACGCCAAGGTGGTTCAGCCGTTCCGCGACACGACGCCGATCTTCGTGCGCAACGGCATCGAGGCACAGCTTGACCGCATGCTGCAGCCGCAGGTGACGCTGAAGAGCGGCGGCTACATCATCATCAACCAGACCGAGGCGCTGGTTGCCATCGATGTGAATTCGGGCCGCTCCACCAAGGAGCACTCGATCGAGGACACCGCGCTCCACACCAATCTGGAAGCGGCCGAGGAAGTCGCGCGTCAGCTCAGGCTGCGCGATCTCGCCGGCCTGATCGTCATCGACTTCATCGACATGGAGGAGAACCGCAACAACCGCTCCGTCGAGAAGCGGTTGAAGGATCACCTCAAGAACGATCGTGCGCGCATCCAGGTCGGCCGTATCTCGCATTTCGGCCTGATGGAGATGTCCCGCCAGCGCATCCGCGCCAGCGTGCTGGAATCGACCATGAAGCCCTGCCCGCATTGCGGCGGCACCGGCCATGTACGCTCC
This sequence comes from Mesorhizobium sp. M7A.F.Ca.CA.002.05.1.1, assembly GCF_003998335.1. Lineage (NCBI taxonomy): Bacteria > Pseudomonadati > Pseudomonadota > Alphaproteobacteria > Hyphomicrobiales > Phyllobacteriaceae > Mesorhizobium > Mesorhizobium sp. M7A.F.Ca.CA.002.05.1.1. Next base: position 3,781 of record NZ_RZQI01000439.1, read on the forward strand.
GATTCGTCGGTCGCGCTGATGGTGGTGCGGGCGATCGAGGAATTCCTGCTCAAGGATTCGCGCAGCCACATCACGGTGCGGACGCCGGCGGCGACCGCACTCTATGTGCTCAACCACAAGCGCGGCACGCTGGTCGAACTCGAAAGCCGCTTCGGGCTGACGATCACCGTCGAGGCCGACGATTCGGTGGGTTCGCAACACTATGCGATCTTCCGTGGCGCGCTGGCTGAAAAGCCGGAAGGCTTCGTCGAGGCGCGCAGCTTCCCGGCCTATGTCGAGTTGGAAGAGCCCGAGGACGAGATTGTCGTCGTCGAGGAAGACGATGAAGCACCGGTGCAGGCCGAACAGCCACGCCAGCAGCCTCAGCAACAACAGCCCCGGCCCGCTGCCGGTGGCGAAGAAGGCGAAGGCCGCGACCGCAAGCGCCGCAAGCGTCGGCGCCGGCGCGGCGGCAAGGATCGCGATCGCGAACATGGCGCCCCTGCGGACGGTGCTTCCGTCTCGGCTCCGGCCGGTGAGTTTTCGGACCCGGACTCGGCCGCCAGCGATGGCGACACGGAAGCGGACGACAACGCCCCTGTCGGTGTTGCTGAAACGTCTGAGACAGCTGAAGCTTCGGACGAAGGCCAGGGCAAAAAGCGCCGGCGCGGCAAGCGCGGCGGCAAGCGCAACCGTCGCGAAGACGGTGAAGGCGAGGCTGAGGCAAGTGCTGGCGAAACAGCAGACGCTTCTGAAGGCGAAGTCCGGGCAACCGAGGTGATCGCCAGCGAGCCGGTCGTTGCCGCACCAGCCGAAGAGCCGGTGGCGCTTGCCCCGGCAAATGACGACGCGCCGGCCACGGAGAAGCCGAAGAAGCCACGTCGCGCGGCCAAGCCAAAGAAGGCCGCGGCCGAAATTGTCGCCGATGAGCCGGCTGCGGAGGTGGAAGCACCGGTCGACACGCCGGTCACCGCATCCGACGAGGCAGCCATCGCTTCTGTCGAGGAGGCACCGAAGGCCCGCCCGTCGCGGCGCAAGCCGGCGGCGGCGAATGCGCCGGTCGAGCCGGTCGTGTCTTCGATCGTCGCGGAAGAGCCCGCGGCCAAGGCCGAGGACAAGACC
>NZ_RZQI01000440.1:0-4875 GCF_003998335.1 Mesorhizobium sp. M7A.F.Ca.CA.002.05.1.1
GGCTCGGGCTGCAGCCCTTCGACGACCTGCTGATCGAGCGGATGGCCAGGCACGACATCTATTTCCTCTGCTTCCCGTTCGACCTTGACCTGATGGTCGGCTTCGTCGGCGGCGATTTCGCCTGGGAAATGTCGGCGGCCGGCGAGGCGGCCGGCATCGACTTCGTCGTCGACCGGCTGTGCGGCATCTTCGGCGGCGATACGCGCAAGCATGTCGGACGCGCAATGATGACCAATTGGGGCGGCGAGCGCTTCGTGCGCGGCGCCTATGCCGCGGCCCGCCCCGGCCGTTCACTGGCGCGCGCCGCACTCATGCAGCCGGTGGCCGACAAGATCTTCTTCGCCGGCGAGCATCTGGCCGGCTCGCTGGTCCAGACCTGCGGCGGCGCACGGCTGTCGGGCGAGGCGGTGGCAAGGCAGGTTGTCGCCCAGCTTGCGGCCAAATAGCTTCAGGTAATGTGGAACACCGCGCGGCTGTTCGCGTTGGGCACGGGCCGCCGTGAACATTTGTGTCACCTCCGGTGAATTGAGACCGACATGAAACTCTTCGACTGCCCGCATTGCGGCCATCGCATCTATTTCGAGAACGCCCAGTGCCTGAACTGCGGGAACCCCGTGCTCTACGATCCCGAGCACGCCTGTTTTGCGCTGGCGGGCGTCGATGGCGTCTTCCAGTGCACCAACGCCGATGAATGCGCCTGCAACTGGATGGCGGAACCGGGTCACGCTTTTTGCCGCGCTTGCGTGCTGAACCAGCTGATCCCGGATCTCTCCGTCGACGGCAACCGCCGCCGCTGGATCCGTGTCGAAGCGGCGAAGAAGCGCGCCATCTACTCGCTGCTGGCCTTCGGGCTGCCGGTGGCGCCCAAGCAGAACCCGGCCGACGAGATCGGCCTGGCATTCGACTTCCTCGCCGATCCGATCGGCGGCGGCCCCGGCGGCGAGCGGATTCTTACCGGCCACGACAATGGCCTGATCACGCTCAACGTCGCCGAGGCGGATTCGGCCGAGCGCGAGAAGCGGCGCGTCGAGATGGGCGAGAACTACCGCACCTTGCTCGGTCATTTCCGCCACGAGCTCGGGCACTATTACTGGGACCGCCTCATCCGCGACGATCCGCACAGGCTCGAAGCTTTCCGCGCACTGTTCGGCGACGACCGCGCCGATTACGAACAGGCGCTGAAGGCCTATTATGCCAATGGTGCGCCGCCCGACTGGCAGCAAGGCCACATCTCGGCCTATGCGACCTCGCATCCATGGGAAGACTGGGCCGAGACCTGGGCTCATCACCTGCACATCACCGACACGCTGGAAATGGTGCACGCGCTGAACTTTCCGCTCGGCCGGCTGGAGACGGTGGAGGCCAACGACTTGCCGCGCGGCGACACAGGCGGCGGGTTGCAGGCCGCACCCTCGGAGCCGGCGACCGCGCCCCAGCCTTTCGAAAAGATTCTTCCCCGCTGGCTGGTGCTGTCGGAAGCCTCCAATTCGATCAACCGCTGCATGGGCCTGCCCGACCTCTACCCCTTTGTCATTTCGGACGTCACGGCACGGAAATTGGAATTCGTTCACGAACTTCTGACCGATTTGCCTGGAGAACACGGAACAAATCGTGAGTTGGCGCAGGCGCTTTAGCGGGAACGCATGAGCTGCTGCCCCGTTTTCGCTGGCGAGGGACCATGAAAACGGAGAGAAACCATGAAATCCCTGTTGTTTCCTGCGGTAGCCGGAATGCTGACCGTGATGTCAGGCGCCGCGTTTGCCGATACCGCCGTCTCAGCCGTCACCGATCTTAACGTGCGCGCCGGACCCGGCCCGCAATATCCCGTGATCGGCGTGCTCGCCGCCGGCCAGTCGGCAACGCTCAATGGCTGCATCGAAAACAGCAAATGGTGCACCATAGCCGAGGCCGGCGGCCAGGGCTGGGTCTATTCCGACTATGTGACGGCCGATATCGGCGGCAGCCGCGTGGTGCTGACGGAACGGCGCTCCAGCGTTGCTGTCGTCTCGCCGCCGGAGGACATCGGCAACTACTCGACCGATTATACCGGCGCGATCATCGCCAGCGATCCGGTCGTGGATGACTTCCCGCCGCCTCCGGCTGAAGTCCGCACCTATGTCGATACACATCGCCTCGATCCCATCTATCTCGAAGGCGAAGTGGTGACCGGCGCGACCCTGCCCGACACCGTCGAGCTGCGCGAGATTCCGGACTACAATTACCGCTATGTCTATGTGAACGGCCAGCGGGCGCTGATCGATCCGCAGACCCGGCGCATCATGTACGTCGTTCGCTGACGACAAGCGGCCGCTGTGACAGCAGCGGCCGCCAGCAGGCCGCGCCGCCGCGCGGCGCTCTCCTGCGCTCTGGCCTAGTCCTTTGCGGAAAACCATTCCGATTTTCCCGGCCATCGGTTAGTCAATAGGCGATGACTTTGGCAAGGGAGCCCGCGTGACCATCGATCCGGCCGCCTTCGAGCGTTACAGGCATTCGCCGAACGCCAGGACGACCTTACCGCGCCTGTTGCTCGGAACGGGGATCGTGGTCCTTTTTTGGGCAGCAACCACCGTGGCCGTGCTGGTCGGCGGCACCTATGCGTTCATCGCCTGGCAGGCGACCCCATCATCCGGCATTCAGGGCTTCCTCGCTTCGCCCCTCGGCATCCTCACCGCGCTCGTCTCGTTTGCCGGCATCTGGATCGGCCTGTGGGTCGCGATGCGCTGGGTGCATGGCGAGAAGCTGTCGGCGCTGATCGGCAACAGCCGACGAGTTTCATGGCCCGACTTCCTCAAAGGGCTGATCGCCGTGCTGATCACGTCGTTCATATCCGAGGTCCTGCTCTATCTCTTGCAGCCGCAGATCACGCGTGGCCCGATCAGCTTGTCATCCTGGCTGCTGTTTGCGATCCCGATCGCCGCGCTCACCTTGGTGCAGACCTCTTCGGAAGAGCTGCTGTTTCGCGGCTATCTGCTGCGCGGTCTCGCCAGCCGGTTCACGAGCCCGGTAATCTGGGCCCTGCTGCCGGCCCTGCTGTTCACCTCGCTGCATTGGAGCGCGAGTTCGTCACCAGCCATCAATGCTTGCGTGCTGGCGTCGATCGCCGCTTTCGCGCTGCTGCTGACGCTTATCGTCTACGCAACCGGCAATCTCGGCGCCGCACTGGGTGCTCATCTCGGCAACAACCTGACCGGGTTTCTCTTGATCTCGCATCAGGAAAGCTACAATTCCTTCGCCCTGTTCAATGCCAGGCCGCTCGAGGGACCGGGCTGGGCGACGTCGGATGCGGTTCTCATCGCCTTCATCGGCATCGCCTGCAGCATGCTGACCATCGTGCTGCTTCTACATCCGCGTTCGCCGCTCAAGGTCGCCGCCGAATTTCCATAGTCGAGCCGGGAAATCCGTCTAGGCTGTTGCGGACTGTGAACTATTCTTCACATATGGATTGACACATCAAGCCTGTGAACTATAGTTCACAGATGGTCGAGGTTCGCCAAACCACCGACTTTCGCGACTGGCTCAACAGCCTGAGGGATAAGCGGGCCGCCGAAAAGATCGCGATCCGCATCGCCCGCGTCCAGTCCGGCCTCATCGGAGACGTGAAGTATTTCGATGGCATCGGCGAACTTCGGTTGGACGTTGGCCCTGGATACCGCCTCTATTTCATCAAGCGCGGCAACGAAATCATTATCCTGCTTTGCGGCGGCGACAAGTCCAGCCAGGGCCGCGACATCAAAAAGGCCATTCAGATGGCCAGGGAGCTATGATCATGGCAATCGAAACCGTTCCGTTTGATCCCGCCGAGCATCTTGGCAGCGCCGAAGGGCAGGCCGAGCTGCTGGCCGACGCCTTTGCGACCGGCGACCCTGGCTATATAGCAAACGCGCTCGGCATTGTTGCTCGTGCGCGCGGCATGACCGCTGTTGCAAAGGAAGCAGGCGTCACTCGTGAAGCTCTTTACAAAGCACTGAGGCCAGACGGTGACCCGCGCCTTTCGACGCTACTGGGTGTCACAAAGGCGCTCGGGGTGAAGATCACAGCCGAGCCGTCTAGTTAATCAGGGTTTCCAAAGACCCCTCGCGCGCAGAATTGTTTGCCCAATTCGCATGCCGGCAACCACTGCCGTGGCTGCCGCACGCCCTGCAATCCGGTCTTCGTCTTGACTCCGTGTCCGATTTCCTGTCTACACGCCCCGAATTCCGCGACGAGTATCCCTCCGAGCAAGCCGACCAGGACGCCGAAACCTCTTTGAGGTGAAGTGCTGTAAATCGATCCTGGAGGCCAACACCCGGCAGCGCTGAGCGCCCCCGGGTGCTTTTTGGTTTTGGCTTTTGGTTGGACACTGGGCGCGAACGCATTACCTCTCGGGCATCATCCGGATGCCAGGGAAAAGGAAAACGAATGTTTGAATCGCTACAGGAACGTCTTGGTTCGATCCTGAACGGCCTGACCGGCCGCGGCGCGCTATCGGAGGCTGATGTCTCGGCGGCGCTGCGCGAGGTGCGCCGTGCGCTGCTCGAAGCAGACGTGGCGCTGGAAGTGGTGCGCTCCTTCACCGACAAGGTGCGCGAGAAGGCCGTCGGCGCTGCCGTGGTCAAGTCGATCAAGCCCGGCCAGATGGTCGTCAAGATCGTCCATGACGAACTGGTCGAGATGCTCGGCGCCGAAGGCGTCGCCATCGATCTCAATGCCCCGGCGCCGATCGTCATCATGATGGTCGGCCTGCAGGGTTCGGGCAAGACGACCACTTCGGCCAAGATCGCCAAGCGTCTTTCCGAGCGTCAGAACAAGAAGGTCCTGATGGCCTCGCTCGACACGCGGCGCCCCGCCGCGCAGGAGCAGCTTCGCCAGCTCGGCGAACAGGTCAAGGTCGCCACG
>NZ_RZQI01000043.1:0-14898 GCF_003998335.1 Mesorhizobium sp. M7A.F.Ca.CA.002.05.1.1
GCCAGACATAGACCGGCGCGCCGCCGACCGTGACATAGGTGGTCAGGCCCTGAACCGAGCGGGTGAGATTGACCGGGTTTTCGGTGACGCCGGCCCGCAGCGAGCCGCCGGCGCCGCCGATGAACAGCACTGTGCACAAAGCTGGCTCGCAATTGTCCTCGATCAGCCCGACCGACTTCTGCAGCCGTTCGGGGAAAGGTTTTTGCACCGGTTTCAGTTCGTCGTCGAGTTCGTAATAGGCGAACTGTTCGCCGGTGGTCGACACCATCAGCAGCGACAGCCCCGGCCGCGCGCCTTTCTTGGCGTTCCACTCTCCGAGGATCGACAGCGGGTCTGAAATGCTGGTGCCGCCCCAGCCCAGCCCGGGTTCGGACACCTTGAAATAGCGGCCCGGCGTCGAACGGCGGCCGATTATTTTTATCCCTGTATCCTGCCAGCCCAGCACCTTGCCGGCCTGATGCTCGGAAACGACGCCGGTGATGTGGTCGTCGACCACCACCACCTCGTCGACAAGGCCGCGCCATTGCGTGGCGAACATGCCGATGGTGGCCGAGCCGCAGCCGACGCGCATTCGGTGTTCCTGCTTGCCGTCGATGACAGGTGCTTTGCCGGCTTCGACTATGATGGTGGCGCCGCCGTCGATGGCCAGTTCCACCGGCTTGCGGTTGCACAGATTGAGCAGCGCGTCACAGGTGGCGCGTCCCTCGGCCTTGGAGCCGCCGGTCAGATGGTGCACACCGCCCAGCGACAGCATCTGCGAGCCATACTCGCCCGTCGTGACATGGCCGATCGCTTCGCCGGCTGCGCGGACTATTGCCGTCTCGGGACCGAGGTGACGGTCGGTATCGATCTTCACCTTGACGCCGCAATAGGAGAAGATGCCCTCGGTGACGACGGTGACGAGATCGACGCCTTCGACCTCCTGGCTGACGATGAAGGGGGCCGGCTTGTAGTCGGGATAGGTGGTGCCGGCGCCGATTGCGGTGACGAAGCGGCGGCCGGTGTTGACCAGTTCGCCGTCCCAGGCCTCGCCCACGGCGACGAACGGCACGATCGCCGCGCCGGTCTCGGCCGCATGATCGAGGATGGTCAGCGGGTCCGTCCGCACGATCCTGCCGCCGACATTGCCGTAGCGGTCGCATGCTCCGGTGCGCCCGTCAGCGATGTAGCACATCACCGGACAGGCATCGCAGCGGATCTTCTCCGCCACCAGCTTCTCGCCGGGATCATGGGTCTCGAAGCGTTCGGCAAGCTCGCTCATCGGCGTGCCTCCTTTTCGCGGATGCCATCTTTTTCGCGGATGCCAGCGCGGATACGCGTCGGCGTCGCCGGAATCTTGGTGACCAGCACGCCGGTGGCGTGGCGGATGGCATTGAGGATCGCCGGTGCCGTCGGGATCAGCACATGCTCGCCCAAACCCTTGGCGCCAAAGGGTCCTTCCGGATCCGGAACTTCAATCAGAATGGTCTCGATCGGCGGCACGTCGCCAATGGTCGGGATGAGATAATCGTGCAAATTCTCGGTGCGGCCGGGGATATACTCTTCCATCAGCGCCATGCCGATGCCTTGCGCAATGCCGCCTTCGATCTGGCCCTCGGCCAGCAGCGGGTTGATCGCCTTGCCGACATCATGCGCGGCGGTGATTTTCAGCAGCTTCACCGTGCCGAGCTTAAGGTCGACCTCCAATTCGGCGATCTGCGCGCCATAGCCGTAAACGGCGTAGGGTTTGCCCTGGCCCCTGGCGTCGAGGGGCAGCGTCGGCGGGTCGTAGGTCTCCTCGGCGCGAAAGACGAAGCCTTCGGTGTCTACATCCAATGTCGCGAGATCGACGCGGCGCGTGGCTTCACCTTCGCGGATGACGATCACGGGGCCGTCGAGCTGCAGGGCTGCGTTTTCGGAAACATTGGCGAAGCGCAGGATCGTTTCGCGCAAGGCGCGGCCGGCCTTTTCGGCCGCCTTGCCGGTTACAAAAGTCTGGCGCGAGGCCGAGGTCTTGCCGGCGTCGGGGGTGATGGCCGTATCGGCGCTCTTCAACTGGAATTTCTCAAGCGGCAGGCCGAGCGCGTCGGCGCATATCTGGGCGATGACCGTGTTGGATCCCTGGCCGATATCGACGGCGCCCTGGTGCAGGATGACCGTGCCGTCAGCCGCGATGCCGACCCGGATTGTCGACGGGTTGGGCAGCGAGGTGTTGCCGCAGCCATACCAGCAGGACGCGACGCCAACGCCGCGCTTTCTATCCCTGCTGGCACGGTTGAACGCATCCGCATCAGCCGTCGCGCGCACCCAATGCGGCTGCAGCGATTCGAGGCATTCGGCAATGCCGACGCCGGACTCCAGAAGCTGCCCGGTAACCGTTTCGGATCCGTTACGAAGGCAGTTCTTCAAGCGAAAATCGAGCCGGTCCATGCCGAGCTTGCCGGCTAGCTCGTCATACAGCGTCTCCTGCATGATCGTCGCTTGCGGCACGCCGAAGCCGCGGAATGCGCCGGAGATCGGCCCATGCGTGTGGATGGCGCGGCCTTCGGCGCGGTAATTCGGCGTCGCATAGGGTCCGGAGGCGTGCACCGGCACGCGGTTGGCCACGGTAGGGCCCCAGCTTGCATAGGCGCCGGTGTTGAAGTCACCTTCGAAGATCATGCCGGTGACAATGCCGTCGGCATCGGCGCCGATGGTCGCTCTCATCTCGGCCGGATGGCGCTTGGTGGTCGAAATCATCGATTCGGTGCGGGTGTAGGCAAGTGCCGCCGGCCGCCCCGTCTTCATCGCCACCAGGCCGATCAGCGGCTGCAGCGAAACGTCGAGCTTGGACCCGAAACCGCCGCCGGTCGCGGTCGGCACGATGCGCACCTTGTCGACGGCTAGGCCGAGCACCTTCGCCGTCTCGTCGCGGTCCATATAGGGCGCCTGGGTGCAGGCGACGACGACCAGCGTGTCGCCGTCCAGATAGGCATAGCCGGCTTCCGGTTCGATATAGGCGTGCTCGACATAGGAGGTGTCGATGGCGCCAGAGACGGTGAAAGCCGCGCCGGCAAGCGCTGCTTCCGGATCGCCGCGTTCGACGAAGCCGGAGGTCAGCAAGTTTGCCGCCCTGTTTTCATGAATGAGCTTGGCACCGCCGGCGCGCGCTTCGCAGGATTGGAGAACATGCGGCAATTCGGTCCAGCGGATCGGAAAATCCGAGAGGTCGAGATCGAGCATCGCCTCACGCTCGCCGGCAACCAGCGCCACCGCCTCACCGCGGAGGCGGGCAAACCCCTCAGCCAGCGCCGGCTGGTCGGCGAACGGGCCGATGACGCCGAAACAGTTTTTTCCCGGAATGTCGGCTGCTGTGAAGACACCGGCTATGCCGGGATGCGCCTTCGTCCAGCCGTCGAGGTCGCCGAAGGCGAAGCTGGCGTGATAATGCGGCGAGCGGACCACCAGCACGGCCAGCGCATCGGCGGGGAAGGAATCGCCGCCGAATTTCTCAGCCCCGGTGACCTTCGGCACGCCATCGAGCCGGACGGGCGAGGAGCCGATCGCATGGCCTGATCGAGGCAAGCGGAAATCGAGGCTTGCGCCCTGCAGGGACGCATCCATCACCGCCGCGATGATCTTCCGGTAGCCGGTGCAGCGGCAGAGAATACCGCCCAGCGCATCCTGCACCTCGGCCTCGGTCGGGCTTGGCTGTTTGTCCAGCAACGCCGTTGCCGCGACCAGCAGCGCCGGCGTGCAGATGCCGCACTGCGCCGCGCCATGGGCAAGGAACGAGGCCTGCAGCGCCGACAGCCGGCCATTGGCGAGGCCTTCGACGGATGTTACCGCCGTCCCGGCGGCGGAAGCCGCCGACATCAGGCAGGCGCAGACCGGATCGCCGTCGACCAGCACCGTACAGGCGCCGCAGTCGCCGGCGTCGCAGCCGATCTTGGTGCCGGTCAACAGCAATTCATCGCGCAACACCAGGGACAGGCGGCGCAGGGGCGGCACATTGACCGAGACGGCGGTGCCATTGACCTCGAAGGCGATATCGGCGCGCGCAGCGCCGAAGCCTGGCTGGGCACTGCCCGGATCGGGCAGGGCTTCACGCGCGTCAGGCCAATTTTGGCTCATGCCGCCACCTCTTCGCCAGTCGTACGCCCCATAGCCGCGAGCACCGTGCGGGCAACAATCTCGCGCACCGCATCGAGCCGGTATTCGGCGCTGCCGCGCACATCGGCGATCGGCGACAGTTCTGCCATCGGCGCGGCCAGGACCGCGTCGGCGAGTCCGCCGTCCACCGGCAGACCGTGCAGCGCGGCTTCGACGCCGGCCAGCCGCTTGGCCACCACCGAACAGGAGCCGGCGGCGACCGCCGCTTGCCGGACAAGGCCATCCTGGACGACCAGACGCGCCGCCACCATGGCGATGGAAATGACGAGATAACGGCGCGCGCCGAGCTTGACGAAAGCCGACGTGCCGCTGGGCTTCGGCACGCGGATGGCCGTGACCATCTCACCGGGCAGCAGAGCGGTTCGGCGGTTGCCGAGAATGAAGTCCTGCAACGGCAGATGCCGCGTCGCGGCCACCGAGCGCAGCTCGACCTCGGCATCGAGGATGAGCAGGGCCGGCACGCCGTCTGCGGCAGGCGATGCGTTGCAGAGATTGCCGGCGACCGAGGCGACGTTCTGGATCTGCACCGAGCCAACCTCACGCGCCGCCTGTTTCAGCGCATCGAAGGCCGGCGGCAAGGGATGGCGGACGATGTCGGTCCAGGTCGTGCGCGCGCCGATGACGAAATGGTCGTGCGTCTCGGCAATGCCGCGCAGCGCCGCCAGGCCGTTAATGTCGAGAACATTGTCGCGGAACGGTTTGCTGCCCTGTGCCGGATAGAAATCGGTGCCGCCGGCAAGGATGCGCCAGGCGCCCTCGCCAAGCAAAGCGAGCGCTTCGTCGACCGAGGTGGGTTTCGCGTAACGGATCACGCTTTGCCTTCCAGAAGGAACTTTCCGAATCCGGTATTTCCGGCGTTCGAGCCGAGAAACTCATTCGTATGCAAATGATATCAAGCCCGCTGGATTTGTCAAAGCCCGAGTTTGCGGCGGCCCGGCCGGCACGCATTTGTTATGTCGCGAGAGGTTGACGCCGCCGGCCATCTGGTCAAGTTTCTGCGTCCGGTCGCGTCAGCGGCATTTTCCACTGGAGCCTGCATACGGAAGAGGAAAGCCCATGGCCGACGAGGCGCTTGTTGTCATCGACCTGCAGAACGACTTTTGTCCCGGCGGCGCGCTGGCGGTTGCCGGCGGCGATGAGATCGTGCCACTGGTCAACGACCTGATCCGGCGAACCGACCATGTCGTGCTGACGCAGGACTGGCATCCCGCCGGTCATTCCAGCTTTGCCTCCAGCCATCCGGGCGCGCAGCCTTTCACGATGATCGAAATGCCCTATGGTCAGCAGACGCTGTGGCCGGACCACTGCATCCAGGGCAGCCTGGGCTCGGATTTCCATTCCGGCCTGGCCTGGACCAAGGCCGAGCTCGTCATTCGCAAGGGATTTCGGTCTGATATCGACAGCTATTCGGCCTTCTTCGAGAACGACCGCACGACGCAGACCGGCCTTGCCGGCTACCTCCGGGAGCGCGGCATCGACACGCTGACCCTGGTCGGGCTGGCGACCGATTTCTGCGTCGGCTTTTCGGCGCTGGACGCCGTCAGCCAGGGCTTCAAAACCACAGTGCGGCTCGATGCCTGCCGCGGCATCGATCTCAACGGTTCGCTCGATGCCATGCTGCAGCGCCTGCGCGACGCCGGCGTGACGCTCGAAGACCCTTTGTCGGATTGAACGGCCGTTGGGCAAGCACCCCCTCACCCGGATTGCCAGCCGAATTGCGAAGGGCAATTCGGGGCAATCCGACCTCTCCCCGAGGGGAGAGGAGAAGGCGAGCGTCGGCGCCGAGTCTCTTCTCCCCTCGGGGAGAAGGTGGCCGCGTAGCGGCCGGATGAGGGGGCCTTTTTCATATCCGATCTCCCTGTTGGCTGCATGCGCTGCGATAATTGCCGCCGTGCTGTTCCCGGCACAGGCTTTCGCGGCGGAGGAACACGGCCTGCCCGGCGCTTCGATGCCGCTGTGGTGGGCGCTGCCCTTTGCCGGGCTGCTGTTGTCGATCGCCACCGGTCCGCTGCTGTTTCCTCATGTTTGGGAACATCACTACGGCAAGATATCGGCCCTTTGGGCCGCACTGGTGATCGTGCCGCTGGCGGCTGCCTTCGGTGTTCCCACAGCGACCGAAGCGGTGCTGCATGCGTTGCTCACGGAATACATGTCGTTCATCATCCTGCTGTTTGCGCTGTTCACCATTTCGGGCGGCATTCTCCTTGCCGGCAACATTCACGGCACGCCGCTGGTGAATGCAGGCCTGCTGCTGGTCGGCGCGCTGCTGGCCTCGGTGATAGGCACGACCGGTGCCTCGATGATCCTGATCCGGCCGATCATCCGCGCCAACGATAACAGGCCGTTCAACGCCCATGTCGTCATCTTCTTCATCTTCCTGGTGTCCAACATCGGCGGCTCGCTGACGCCGCTTGGCGATCCGCCGCTGTTCGTCGGCTTCCTCAGAGGTGTCGACTTCTTCTGGACGACCGCCAATCTCTGGCGCGAGACCCTGTTCGTCGGCGGTGCCGTGCTGGCCGTCTTCCTGGGCATCGACATCATCCTGCATCGGCGCGAGGCTGGCGCGCCGAAGATCAAGGATCCGACGCCGGATACCAAGGTGCGTCTGCGCGGCCTGGCCAACCTTCCGCTGCTGGCGGGCGTGATCGGCGCCATCCTGGTGTCGGCGGCCTGGAAGCCCGGCGTCAGCTTCTCGGTGTTCGGCGTCAGTCTCGAACTGCAGAATCTGGTGCGCGACGCCATCATCCTGGCGCTCGCCCTGCTGTCGCTTCCGCTCTCCTACAAGAGCCACCGGGAGGCGAACGGCTTCAATTGGGGCCCGATAGCAGAGGTGGCAAAATTGTTTGCCGGCATCTTCATCTGCATCGTGCCGGTCATCGCCATCCTAAGGGCAAGCCATGACGGCGCGCTGGCACCGCTGGTGTCGCTTGTCAGTTCACCCTCGGGTACGCCCAACGATCTCGCCTATTTCTGGCTGACAGGGGCATTGTCGTCCTTCCTCGACAATGCGCCGACCTATCTGGTGTTCTTCGAGCTTGCCGGCGGCGACCCCCGGCACCTGATGACGGAGTTCGCTTCGACGCTTGCCGCGATCTCGGCCGGCGCGGTGTTCATGGGCGCCAACACCTATATCGGCAATGCGCCGAACTTCATGGTCTACGCCATCGCCCGCCATCGCGGCGTGAAGATGCCGGGCTTCTTCGGCTACATGCTGTGGTCTGGGCTGGTGCTGATCCCGACATTTTTGGTCGCGGGCTTTCTGTTCTTCGGCTGATCACCCGACGCCGACATAGCGGCGGACCGCCGACGGGTCGGCGCGCAACTCCTCGACGTCGACCGTCTCGCGGTTGCGGCCGTTTTCGATGAAGGCAACGTGGTCGGCGACCGAAAGCACCGCATCGACACGCTGCTCGACCAGGATGGTCGAGACGCCCATGTCGCGCAGCTTCGACACCGTCTCGCGGATCTTGGCGATCATCGACGGCATCAGCCCTTCGGTTGGCTCGTCGAGCAGCAGCACTTGCGGTTCGAGACAGAGCGCGCGCGCCATGGCCAGCATCTGCTGTTCGCCGCCGGACAATGTGCCGGAACGCTGCCGCAGCCGCTGGCGCAGCAGCGGGAACAGGTCGAGGACATTTTCCCGCACGGCCTTGCCCTTGCCGCGCGCCATCAGGCCGATCTCGATGTTTTCCGCCACCGTCATTTCGGCGAACAGCCGTCTTCCCTGCGGCACATAGGCGACGCCGGCCTTGGGCACTTCATGCGCCGGCAGACCAGTCAACTCTTGGCCATCGAGCCTGATCGAGCCGGCGCTTGAGGGAACCAGTCCCATGATGGCTTTCAGCGTCGTCGTCTTGCCGGCGCCATTGCGGCCGAACAGGCACAGCACCTCGCCCTTGTTCAGCACCAGGTCGAGGCCATAGAGCACCTGGACCTCGCCATAGTAGCAGTCCAGTCCAGAGATGGTCAGCGCCTCGGACTTTGCCTCGGTCATGGGGCGGTCCCCAGATAGGCTTCCTGCACCGCCGCGTTCTCGCGGATCGCTTCGGGGGTGCCTTCGGCCAGGATCTTGCCGGCATTGAAGACGGTGATGCGGTCGGCGAGTTGCATGACGACAGGCATGTTGTGCTCGATCAGAAGCACGGTGGCGTTCTTGGCGATCTCGCGCACCAGGGTGATGAAATTGTCGATCTCGCTGTCGGCCAGCCCTTGCGTCGGCTCGTCGAGGATCAGCAGGCGCGGCTTCAGTGCGAGGCCCATCGCCACTTCCAACAGGCGCTGATGGCCGTAGGACAATTGGCCCGCCGGCATGTGGGCACGATCGGCCAGGCCGGTGCGTTCCAGTGCGGTCATGACAGCGGCCTGTATCGCGCTCTTGGAATGACTGCCATGCCGCTGCGTCAGTTGCGCGGGCAGCGCGACGTTGGCGTAAACGGACAGGTTGGCATAGACGCTGGTGAGCTGGAAGGTGTAGGCGATGCCCCTGCGCACCCTGACATAGGCAGGCAGATTGGTGATGTCGGCGCCGTCGAAGACGATCATGCCGGCAGACAGCTGGATGCGGCCGCTGACCAGGCTGACGAAGGTGGTCTTCCCCGCCCCGTTGGGGCCGATCACGGCACGGATCTCGCCCGGCATCAGCGCGAAATCGACATTGTCGACGGCGCGCAGACCACCGAAATTGCGCGACAGGCCCTTGGTGGTCAAAAGCGGCATCATGGCAGCCACCCGAGCCAGCGCTGGCGGATGCTGCCCAGAATGCCTTTCGGGAAAAACAGCACCAGCAGGATCAGCGCGATGCCGACGATCAGCAGATAGGCGGAGGTGTAGCCGCTGGTGATATCAATGACATAGTACATGAACAGCGTGCCGATCAGCGGTCCGAGCGTCGTCGCGGCACCCCCCAGCAGCACCCACAGCAGCGGCAGGATCGAATACTGCACCGACGCGAAGCTCGATCCGACACATAGCCGAACAGCAGCGCATAGGCGGCCCCCGAGGCCGCGCAGATGATGCCGGAGATGACGACGGCGGCGAGCTTGTTCGAAAACGTATCGTAGCCGAGCATCTTCGTGCGCTCCTCATTCTCGCGGATGGCGACCAGCACGCGGCCATAGCGGGAGCGGACGATGGCCAATGTGACGAGCAGCACGATGGAAAACAGCGCCAGCGCTGTCATGTAGCGCACCGTCGGATTGGTGAGTTCGAGCGATGTAGCGCCAAAGCTGAGCACCCGCGCCGGCTGCGGCACGACCATGCCTTGGTCGCCGCCGGTCCAAGTCGCGAAGTAGAGGATGAGGAGGTAGAACACTTGAGCGAACATCATGGTGACGATCATGAAGGCGACGCCCGTGGTGCGCAACGCCAGCAGGCCGATCACGAGTGAAACAACAACACCACAGCCGAGGCCCGAGGCGAATGCCGCTGGTACGCTCCAGCCGAGCTGGATGACGGCAAGGCCGGCGCCATAGAGCCCGGCGGCGAAGAACATCGCATGGCCGAGGCTGAGCAGGCCGACATAGCCGAACAGCATGTTGTAGCCCATGGCAAAGACCGCCAGCACCATGATGCGGGCAAGCAGGCCGTGATAGTAGTCCGGCAGCAGGAAGCTCAGCACGAAGAGCAGGGCGATGACGCCGAGATGCAGGGCATAGGCTTTTGCCGGCGAAGCTTCGCTCATCGCGATGCCGTCCCGAACAGGCCTTGCGGGCGGAACACCAGCACCATGGCGACGAGCAGCGTGGCAATGATCTTGGCCAGCGTCGGCGAGAAGAACATCGAGATGATGCCGTCGGAGAGGCCGATCAGCACGGCGGCGACGACCGTGCCGCGCAGCGAGCCGAGGCCGCCGATGATGACGACGATGAAGGAGAGCAGCAGCGGATCCTGTCCCATCAGATAATGCGCCTGGCTGATCGGCACGATCAGCACCGCGGCAATGGCCGCCAGCATGGCACCGAGCGCGAAGACGCCGCCATAGACACGGCCGACAGGGATGCCGAAGGCCTGTGCGGTTTCGCTGTCATACTGCGTGGCGCGCATGACGAGGCCGATCCTGGTGCGCGTCAGCACCAGCCATGTCGCGGTGAGCAGCAGCGCGGAAGCGGCGATAACAGACAGTTTGTAGCCGGAATAGCCGAACCACGGCAAAAGGATGCGGTAGCTGAACGGCGGCTCGACCGGCCGAGCCTCCGGGCCATAGAAAGTCAGCGCCAGCTGCTGGATGATGTAGAGCATGCCGATGGTGGCGACGATGGTGGCTTCCGGATTGTAATTGAGCCGGCGCAGCACCAGCCGTTCGGCGACCAGCGCAATGGCGCCGACGATCAGCGGGGCAATCACCAGCGCCGCCAGGAAGCCGAGCGCAGGGTGACCGCCGATGGCCGTGGTGATCGCCCAGGCGAGCACCGCGCCCAGCATGAAGAACTCGCCATGCGCGACATTGACCACCCGCATGACGCCGAACACCAGCGACAGGCCGAGCGCCGTCAGGGCTAGCACTGACGAGGTGACGAGGCCTTCGAGAGCGGCGAGGAGGAGGTGGGGACCAAAGTGCATCGGTTACACGCTGGCAGGCGCTTGCTGGAATGCCAAACTCACAGCGCCTGCGTCGTATAATCTCCCTCGGCCTCGTAAAGCCCGTCCTCGATCTTGGTCTTGTGCACGACCTTGAGCTTGCCGCCCTCGACCTTGGAGATGTTCTGGATACCAAAGCACTGGTGGATCTTGCCGTTGAAGGTTTTTGGCCCCTGCGGATGCTGCGGGCCTTCGGCGAACTCGGTCAGTGCCTCGGTCGCCTCGACCAGCTTGGCGCGGTCTTCCGGACCCTTGTAGCCGGCGTCTTCCATTGCCTTCTTGACGACATAGAGCGTCTCCCAGCAGCCGAACATGTGGGCTGCGGTGGAGACATCCTTGGGATCGCCGACGGCAGCGCCATTGTCATCGATGCCGACAGCGGTGCGGTAGGCCTTCTGCGCTTCGGAATCGTTGGCCTGCGCATAACGCGGCGAGCCTTCCCAGAAATGGCTGCCGTCGAGGAATTCGAGGCCGGGGCTGTTGATGTCGGTGGCCTCGAGCGAATCGATGAAGCCGAACAGTTGCGGTCGGTTGGAGCCGTAGAATTCGCCGAGCTCCTTGACGAAAGTGAGCACGGCCGGGCCGACCATGACGTGGTAGATCACCTCGGTCTCGGCCGGGATCTGCGGGAAGTATTTGGTGAAGGACGATTCCGTCGGCGGGATGGCGATCTGCGCGATGACCTCGCCGCCTTGCGCCTTCAGTGCCGGCGGCAGGTAGTCGCGATGGTCGTAGCCGAAAGCGAAATCGGGGAAGATCTGCGTCACCTTCTTGCCGGCATTGGCCGCGATCCACGGCGCCATCGACTGGATCTGGCTCTTCACGTCGGTGATGCCGGGCTGGAAGACATAGCGGTTCAGCTTTGTCGAGGCGACGTGATGGCCTTCGCTGACGACGAAATAGGGCATCTTGTTTTCGCCGGCGGCGGGCGCAGAGCCAATGACGACATGCGAGAACAGCGTGCCGAAGACGATGTCGGTCTTGTGCTGGGTGGCGAACTTGCCGACCACCTCGGCGCCACGGCCGGGATCGGTGCCGTCATCCTCGATGATCACCTCGACCTGACGGCCGTTGATGCCGCCGGCGGCGTTGATCGCCTTGACCGCGGCAGCCGTGGTCTTCTCGTACCAGCGGCCATAGGCGGCGCCGATGCCGGTGCGGTGCGACTGGAAGCCGATCTTGATCGGCGCCGAACTCTGCGCCTGGGAATAGCGGACGTAGCCGGGGGCCAGGCCCAGGCCGGCGCCGGCGGCCAGACCCTTCAGCGCCGTGCGGCGGGTGAGCGTGGATCTGGAGAGATCGAAAAACCCATTCTTGTCAGTCACGGCAGTTCCCCTGTTTTTGAGTTTTGACTGGCTGTAACGAGGCAAAAAATCGCATGTGTACAAACTAAATCACCAAAGCCCCGACGTGGCAAGCGGGCTTTCCCCGAAGGCATGCTGGTCGCCTTTTCTCATCCGACAGTCGGCGTGGCAAGCAACCAGAGGCCGAAGACGGTGTAGGCGATCATCAGCAAGGTGAGCGGGAACTGGCTGAGTGCCGCGCGGGAGGGCTGTGGGTGCAGGCGCCAGGCGAAGCCGTGAGCGACGAGGACGGCGAGCACATGGCCCAGGATGATGGCGCCGGCCTGGATATTCCACAGCCACCACGCAGAGTCCGCCCCCGCAACGATGCCGGCCTCGATCTGCATGTCGGCGGTGCCGAACAGGTTCCAGCCCAGCGCGAACGGATCGGACAGTGCCGCAAGCGCATACTGGCCGTCGACGAGCAGCGCCGTCAGATAATGCGCAACGTGATAGGCAAGCGCAATTGGCACGATCGACCACACCAGCAGGCCTGCGGCCTGGCCGAGCGTGTGATCGCTGCCGGCAAGACGCTGGCCGAGCCGGACGGCAAGCAGGAACACCGCCGCCAGCAGCGCGAATGTCAGGATCAGCCCGCAAGTGCCGCTGCCGATCAGCGCGGTGCGGCCGGGAAATTCGAGCGGGTTGATGCCGAACAGGCCGAGCCAGAAGAAGGTCTTCGACAGGCCGTCGAAGGACACCGACGACAGGGCCAGCAGCAGGAAGGCGATGCCGCTGGCCGGCAGGGGCTGCGCCGTCAGCAGCTTGGCGCCGGGCCAGCACAGGCCAAGCCGGCCGTCTTGGTTGCGTTCGGCCACGGCGAAGCGCGCCACCATCGAGAAGAAAACCGTCAGGAATTCACCGCTGCGGCTCCAGCCGCGATAGCCGAACGCCAGCATGGCGAGGAAAGAGAACAGCCAGTAGAGGCCGGCGGCCAAGGCCAGCCGCCCCGGATCGTCGGGCGCCGGATCGATGAGTTCGAACCAGGCGAAGGCGAAGAACAGGATGACAGCCGGCCAGCAGCCGACCCATCCGGGCAGGCGCCATGCTCCGTGATCCCTGGTCCCGAACAGGCGCGAGGCGAGACGCCATGCTCCATACCAGGGGTTGAGCCATGACCAGAGGTCGCCGAAGACACCCTGCAGCAGCGTGACGCCGGCCCACAACAGTGTCCAGATCACCAGTGGCAGAGGATTGGAAAGTGGGTCGCGGCTGCCGAAAAAGCCGGCGGCGATAAGAATTGCAAAGCCGGCGAAGGATAGCAGGCTGATGGCGGCGCGGGTGGCGTCGCTGAGGGCAAACAACGGCAGGCGCCGGCGCCAGAAACGATCGAGAAAATCCGCTGGCAGCAGCGCCAGGACGAGGAAACTGACGGCAACGGCGAAGGCGCCGCCGATCAGATAGTAGCCGGTCGGCAGCAGCAGGACAGAGGGGGGCGCCAGGGAACTCGTACTATCCAGGAACCCCACCCCTCACACCTTGACCAATTGCTCCACGCGGTCCTTCTCGCCGAAAATTCTGAGATACCGCTCGATCTCTTTCACATCGCCGGTCGCCTTGGCCGGATTGTCGGAAAGCTTGACCGCTGGCCTGCCATTGGCCTCGGTGACCTTGCAGACCAGCGATATGGCGTCGAGGCTGTTGGTTTCCGTCGGCGCGCAGCCTTCGAAATCATTGGTCAGATTGGTGCCCCAGCCGAAGGACATGCGCACCTTGCCCTTGAAGTGGCGATAGGTCTCCTCGATCGTCTCGACTTCGAGCCCGTCGGAGAAGATCAACAGCTTCTGCTTGGGATCCTTGCCCTTGTCGCGCCACCAGGACAGGATCTTTTCGCCGCCTTCGATCGGCGGCGCGCTGTCCGGGCGAAAGCCCGTCCAGTCGGCCACCCAGTCCGGCGCATCGCGCAGGAACGATGCCGTGCCGAAGGCGTCGGGCAGCACGATCAAGAGATTGCCGCCATAGTAACGCTGCCAGTCCTGCAGCACCTTGTAGGGCGACTGCCTCAGCTCTTTTTCCGAGTCGGCGAGGGCGGCGAACACCATCGGCAGCTCATGTGCGTTGGTGCCGAGCGCTTCGAGGTCGTTGTCCATGGCCAGAAGCACGTTGGAGGTGCCGGTGAACGCTTCGCCGATGCCTTCCTTCAGCGCCTCGACGCACCAGCGCTGCCATAGGAAGGAATGGCGCCGGCGCGTGCCGAAGTCCGAGATGCGGATGCCGGGCAGCGCCTTCAGCCGCTCGGTCTTGGCCCACATCTTGGACTTGGCGCGGGCATAGAGCACGTCGAGCGCGAAAGGCCCGAACGCCCGCATCGCCGCGCGCGATCGAAGTTCATTGATGATGGCGAGCGCCGGGATTTCCCACAGTGTGGTGTACATCCACGGCCCGCTGAAGGTCAGCTCATACTGCCCGTCGCGCTTCGACAGCTCGTATTCGGGCAGCCGGAAGCCTTCCAGCCAGGCGAGGAATTCCGGTTCGAAGATCTGCTTGCGGCCGTAGAAATTGTTACCGCCGAGCCAGATCATCTCCTTCTTGGAGAAGCGCAAGGTGCGGGCATGGTCGAGCTGTTCGCGCAATTCGGCCTCGTCGATCTCGTCGGCAAGGCGCACCGAAGTCGTGCGGTTGATCAGCGAGAAGGTTGCGTCGACCTTGGGATACATGCCCCAGATCATCTGCAGCATCAAAAGCTTGTAGAAATCTGTGTCGAGCAGGCTGCGCACGATCGGGTCGAGCTTCCAGGTGTGGTTGTAGACGCGCCGCGCAATATCGGTCTTAGCCATGTCTCAACACCGCCTTCGCTGCCTGCCATCCACAATCGCGACAGGCCTCATAGCATCGAATCGGCCAGAAC
>NZ_RZQI01000441.1:0-4864 GCF_003998335.1 Mesorhizobium sp. M7A.F.Ca.CA.002.05.1.1
CCGCTGAAGACGCTGCAGGATCTCAGGGGCAAGAAGGTCGCCTATCTCACCGGCACGGTGCGGCATTCGAACTTCAGCAAGGCGCTGAACAGCGTCGGCCTGACCACCAATGACGTCGAAGGTCTGAACCTGCCGTTCGAGGCATCCGGCCCGGCGTTGCTGCGCGGCGATATCGACGCCATTGTCGAGACCGATTCGACGGCGGCCAAGCTGGTCGACACCGGCGAGGCGCGCGTCCTGTTCGACACCAGCACTCATCCGGAATGGAACGTGCCCAACGTCATCTCGGTCAACGGCGCCTTCGCGGCGAAATATCCCGATCTGGTCAAGCGGCTGCTGAAGGTCGATATCGAGATTTCGCGTTGGGCCGATGCCCATCCGGACCAGACGATCAAGACCTTTGTCGAGGCCACCAAGTCGTCGGAAAAATCCGTCCGCAAGACCTATGCCGACGGGGTGTTCCATCAGGATCCGAAACTCACGGACGGCGCGATCGCCGCCTTGCAAGGCGAGGAGAAATTCATGGCCAGCGCCGGGCTGCTGAAGGGCTCGATCGACTATGGCAAATGGGTCGACAAGAGCTTTGTCGATGGCGCCGCGGCTGAAGTCGCTGCCGTCCAATAGACTAGAAGCATCGAGCGGGCGGGCGCTTTGCGGCGCCGCCTCGTACAGGTCAAATCTCCGGGATGTTCTCCTTGAAGATCACCTGCAGCCTTGGTTGGTGCAGTTCATAGGGCAGTCCCCGGACCGCATGGATCAGGGTGTTGAGCGCTTCGCGGGCCTCGACGCGCGGGTTCTGGTCGATGACAGCGTCGAGCGTGCCGTCGAGCAGAAGGTCCTTGGTCCCGTCCGTCACTTCGTGGCCGAGGAAGACCATGGACTGGGCGCGGTCGCGCTCCTTGAGCGCGCGGGCGATGCCGGTGTTGCCGGCGCCGACATTGTAGATCGCGGCAAGGTCGGGGTGCCGCTCCAGCAGGGCCGATGCCTCCGAATAGGCCTTCTCGCGATCGTCGAGCATTTCGCGCATTTCGACGATCTGCAGATTGGGTGATTCCTCGGTCAGCACGTGGCGGAACCCCATCTCGCGTTCTTCGTGGCCGCGATAGGACAGCGAACCTGCGAACAGCGCCACCTTGCCCGGACGCCCCGATCCCATGAAGCGGTTGAGCAGATAGCCGGCCAGCCGCCCGGCGGCGCGGTTGTCGATGCCGATATACGCGACCCTGGGCACATGCAGGATGTCGGAAGCGATGGTCACCACCTTGATGTCGTTGGCCGACAGGGAGCGGATCGCTTCGCGCACCGTCGGATGGTCGAGTGCGATGACGCCGACGCCTTGCGTCTGTCCGCGCAGATCCTGCAGCAGGCGAGCGAGCCGGTCAGGATTGAAGCCCTCTATGGTGGCGATACGAACATCGAGGTCGGGCCGCGCCAGAGCCTGTGCCTCGATGTGGCGGTGCAGCATCTTGATGAAGGAATTGGTGCCGGCCGGCAGGGCGAAGTCGAGCCGGATGACCTCGCCGGGCGAGGGCCGTGGCGGCGTGCCGTTCGGGCCTTCGGCGATGTAGCCGAGGCGCTGCGCCATTTCGAGCACGATTTCCCGCGTGCGCGCCCGTACGCCGGGCCGGTTGTTGAGCACGCGGTCGACGGTGGCGGCCGAGACGCCGGCCTCCCGGGCTATGTCAGTCAGGGTGGAACGCACCGTCTTTCATCTCCTGCATGCGTCGGATCGGCTGGTGACGGCTTCCGCGTCATCGGCGATTCTGATGGGAAATGATGTATCCGCCCTTGGCCGATGTGCAAGCCGCCGGGCTAAATCAAATGGTCCGGCAGGGCTGCGCAGGGCCGGGAAGGGTCGGGTGCCCTCAAATTGAGGCATCCGGCTTGACGGATGGATCCCGTTTTTGTGCATTTTCCTTGCCCTATTGCGATGTTATGATGTGTTTTGATTATTTATGATGTTGACAGCCTTGCCATGCTGTCGTCAATATCCCTCATAAGGGTCGTGGAGGAAACGTGGCCCTGAGGGAGGAGTTTCAATGTCTGACTTGATCCGCATCTCGCGGCGCCGGCTGCTGGCATCTGGAGGAAAGGCGGCCGTCATGATGGCCGCTGCTGGTATCGCACCCCAATTCATTCGTCCCGGCCGTGCCTATGCGGCCGACGCGCTGGCGCCAGGCATGATCGGCGGCCCGACGGGCTTCGAAGGGGCCGAGCGCTACCAGTATGGCGCCGATACGCCGGAAGGCCGCGCCATCGAGGCGGCGAAGGCGCTGAAGGGCGCCGGCAAGGCGCCGACCAAGATCGTGCTCGGCCTGTCCGACGGCTCGATCGGCCAGCTCACGCAGCCGTTCCCGGCCGGTGCGCCGTCGATCAAGGAGCTGTGGGAAAAGGAAACCGGCATCGCGATCGAAATCGTCGGTCTGCCGAACGGCCAGGAATTCACCAAGACGATGCAGGACATCTCCACCAAGGGTGGGGCCTACGACATCTACTCGACCGAATGGAACCGCCTCGGCGACCTCGCCGAAACCGGCGGCATCGCCAAGCTCGACGACTTTGTCGCGCAGCATAAGCCTGAATGGGACGATCCCGTCAGCGGCTATGTCAACGGCGCCAAGGGCGTGTCGCTGCTCAACAAATACCGCGGCTCGAACTATGGCGTGTCGCTGGACGGCGACTTCCAGACTTGGGTCTACCGCACCGACCTGTTCGGCGACGAAGCCGAGAAGAAGGCCTTCAAGGACAAATACGGCTACGATCTGGCGCCGCCGAAGACCTGGAAGCAGCATGGCGACATCGCCGCCTTCTTCCAGCGACCGGACAAGGGCCTGTTCGGCTCGACCGACCTGCGCAACCAGGGCTGGGGCTACACGAACTGGTACCAGCGCTATGTCTCGATGGCTTCGCCCAACCAGTTCCTGTTTGGCGATGACGGCAAGCCGATGATCAATTCCGAGCAAGGCATCGCCGCCACCAACGAATATGTTGCTTCGCTCGCGCATCATTCGCCGGATGCGATCTCCTGGGGTTGGCCGGAGCAATACGGCAACTTCGCCAAGGGTGGTGCGGCGATGACCTGCGCCTTCTCCAACCTGCCGAAATTCCTCGACAATGCCGGCAACAAGGATTCAGCCGTCACCGGCAAGATCGGCTCGATGCTGCCGCCCGGCCGCGAGATCGGCGGCAAGCTGATCAGCCGTTCCGTGCTGTGGTTTTCGCTGACCGGCATGATCTCGTCACAGTCGAAGAACCAGGAGGTCGCCTACCTCCTGCTGCAATGGCTGGGCTCGGCCCGCATCTATGCCTGGATGAGTGCCAACCCCGGCGGTTATCTGGACCCGTTCCGGCTTTCGGACTTCTCCGATCCGCTGGTGCGCCAGACCTATCATGCCTACCACATGGACGTCGTGCGCGAGACGGTCGCCCGCACCGTGCCGACCATCAACTATCCCGGCGCGACAGCCTTCCACAATGCGCTCGACGAGAACCTGATGGCGGCGCTGACCAAGGCCAAGACATCGGAGCAGGCGATGGCCGACACCGAGGCAGAGTGGAAGAAGATCGCCCGGCGCACCGGCGAGGACAAACTGCTCGAAGCCATCAAGACCAACAAGGAGGCCTGGCCGACAGTTCTCGATCCAATCGTCTGATCCTTCTCCCTGGATCATATCGAAGGAGGGGAGGAGCCTACTTCTCCCCTCCGCCCACAACGCCACCAGCAAAGCCGCCAGATGAAGCGTTCCGTTCCTTTCCTGATATTCCGCTATGCCGCGATCTTCGCGGCCATGGCGGTGACGCTGGTGCCGATCCTGTGGATGGTATCGATGGCGTTCAAGCCGATCGCCGAATGGTCGGCGACCGGCGCCGAACTGACCTGGTGGCCGAAGAACCCGACGCTCAGCAATTTCCGTTTCGTGTTCGGCGAGTCGACCAACAATTTGATCGTCGCGCTCGACCGTAACGCGCTGAAGCCGATCCTCGCATCGCTGCTGTCGGCGGTTTTCGGCACGGTGATCGCCATGTCGGCGGGCACTGCCGCGGCTTATGGGCTGTCGCGTTTCGGCTCCGGCCAGAACCTGCCGCTGGCGCTGATCCAGCTCAGGATCTTTCCGCCGATGGCGGTCATGATCCCGGTGATGATCATGTGGGCTTTCCTCAACTTCACCGACAGCTGGTGGGGCCTGGCGCTGATCTACGGCATCGTCACCTTGCCGTTCGCCTTCTGGCTGATGAAGACCTTCTTCGACGACATGCCGCGCGAGATCGAGGAGGCAGCGCTTGTCGAAGGCTGTTCGCGGCTGCGCGTCTTCACCCGCATCACGCTGCCGATGATGCGCGCGCCGCTCGCCAGTGCCGCGCTCTTCGTCTTCATCCTCAACTGGTCAGACTATCTGATCGCGCTGCTTCTGACGACGCGCGAATGGGTGACCATCCCGGTCTACATGGCCTCGCTATCCTCCTCGATGACCGGGCAGCTCTATGGCGCCAAGGCGGCGCTTGGCCTGATCGCGGCCGTGCCGCCGGTCATCATGGGCATCGCCATCCAACGCCATCTGGTGCGCGGGTTGACGTTCGGGGCGCTCAAGCAATGAGCGCGGTGACTGCCATGACGTCCAAGGATGAGATGACAGCCGTCGGAGCAAAGCCGGTTTCGCGCGATGAGGGCGCAAGGCTGGGTTTTCGCCTGACATTGCCTGCGCAGATCCTGGTGCTGTTCATCTCGGCCTTCCCGCTGTTGATGCAGCTCTACATCAGCGTCACTGACTGGTCGCCGCTGTCGGGCACCGGCTGGTGGAACGCCTGGTCGATGTGGAACAGCTTTGCCAACTACACCGATCTCGCCGCCGACGCGCGCTTCTGG
>NZ_RZQI01000442.1:0-4864 GCF_003998335.1 Mesorhizobium sp. M7A.F.Ca.CA.002.05.1.1
ATCTTGAGCGAGGCGTCGAAGAACACCCGGTCGTCCTTGTCGGCAACGAATTCCACCGCCGCCAGCATGCCGTCGCCGCGGACGTCCCCGACATTCGTGTGGCCGCCGACCGCCTTGGCCAGTTCGGCGCGGAAATAGGCGCCGGTCTCGCGGGCATTTGTCAGCAAATCCATCTCGTCGATCAGTTCGAGATTGGCCACACCGGCGGCGACGCAGATCGGATGCGCCGAATAGGTCCAGCCATGACCGAGCGAACCGAGCTTGTCGGAGCCCTCAACCAGCACCTGCCACATCTTGTCGGCGACGATGACGCCCGACAGCGGCGCATAGGCCGAGGTCAGGCCCTTGGCGATGGTGATCAGGTCCGGCTTGATGCCGTAATGGTCGGAGCCGAACATGGTGCCCAGCCGGCCGAAGCCCGTCACCACCTCGTCGGCGACCAGAAGCACGTCGTACTTCTTCAGCACCGCCTGGATCTTTTCCCAATAGCCGGCCGGCGGCGGCACGATGCCGCCGGTGCCGAGGATCGGCTCGCCGATGAAGGCCGCGACGGTTTCCGGACCCTCAGCCAGGATCATCTCCTCGAGCTTGTCGGCGCAATGCTGAGAAAATTGCTCCTCGCTCATCGAGCGGTCGGCGCGGCGGAAATAGTAGGGCGCCTCGGTGTGCAGGATCGGTGCGCGCGGCAGGTCGAAGGCGTTGTGGAACAGGTCGAGCCCGGTCAGCGATCCAGTCATCACGCCCGAGCCGTGATAGCCGCGCCAGCGCGAAATGATCTTCTTCTTCTCCGGCCGGCCGAGCACGTTGTTGTAGTACCAGATCAGCTTGATGTTGGTTTCGTTGGCATCGGAACCGGAGAGGCCGAAATAGACGCGCGACATGCCCTGCGGCGCGCGATCGATGATCATCTTGGCCAGCGTGATCGAGGCCTCGGTGCCGTGGCCGACATAGGCGTGGTAGTAGGCGAGGTTCTTCGCCTGGGCGGCGATGGCATCGGCGATCTTCTGACGGCCGTAGCCGACATTGACACAATAGAGGCCGGCGAAGGCATCGAGGCTCTTCTTGCCATTGTTGTCCCAGACGGTGACGCCTTCACCGCCGGCCATGATGCGCGTCGGGCTTTCGCCCCGCGCATGCGTGCCCATATGGGTCGAGGGATGGAAGAAGTGGTCGCGATCCCAGGCGGCGAGTTCGTTGGACTGGTCGAGCATTCTTTTGACTCCTGACAAAACGGCGATTCCGGCGCAGCTTAAGCTACATCCAGGCAGAGATATTTGAGATCGGTGAAAGCCTCGAGTCCGTGGCGCGAGCCTTCGCGCCCGATGCCCGATTGCTTGACGCCGCCGAACGGAATCGGCGCGCCGGTGATCTTGACGCGGTTGATGGCGACCATGCCGTAGTCGAGCGCGCGGCCCATGCGCTGCTGCCGGCCGCCATTCTCGGTCACGACATAGGCAACGAGGCCATATTCGGTAGCGTTGGCGCGGGCAATCACTTCATCCTCGCTGTCGAACGGCGTCACGGCGGCAACCGGACCAAACGTCTCCTCGCGCATGATCAGTGCTTCATCGGTGACATCGGCCAGCAGCGTCGGCTGATAGAACAGTGGGCCAGCCTGGTGCCGCTTGCCGCCGGTGAGGCAGCGCGCGCCGTGAGCGATGGCATCGGCGACCTGTTCCTCGACCTTCTTGACGGCGCGCTCGTGCATCAGCGGGCCGATGTCGGTGCTATCAGCAAGGCCATTGCCGGTCCGCAACGTCTCGATACGCTTGGCGAAGGCGGCGCAGAACCGATCGTAGATCGGACGCTGGACATAGATACGGTTGGCAGCGAGGCAGTCCTGGCCCGACGTGGCGAATTTGGCGTCGATGGCGATATCAACCGCTTTGTCCAGATCGGCATCGGCAAAGACGATCAGCGGGGCGTGGCCGCCAAGCTCCATCACCAGCCGCTTCATCGTCGCAGCACTTTGCGCGGCGATCAGCCGGCCGATCTCGGTCGAGCCGGTAAAGCTCATGGCACGGACGCGCGGATCTTCGCACATCCGGCCGACGATGGTCGAAGCCTTGCCGGTGATGATGTTGAAGACGCCGGCGGGCAAGCCGGCGCGTTCGCCGAGTTCGGCCAGCGCCAGCGCCGACAGCGGTGTTTCCGAGGACGGATGCGCAACGATCGTGCAGCCGGCGGCAAGGGCTGCCGCAGCCTTGCGGGTCAGCATCGCCGACGGAAAATTCCACGGCGTGACGACGCCGACGACACCGAGCGGCTCGCGTCGCACCATCATCTCGGCGCCCGGCAGATGGCTTGTGACGCTCTCGGCATTCAAGCGTTTTGCTTCTTCGGCATACCATTCGACGAAGGAAGCGGCATAGTCGATTTCGCCCAGCGACTCCTGCAGCGGCTTGCCCTGTTCCAGCGTCATCAGCAGAGCGAGGTCTTGCTTTGCAGCGATGATCAACTCGAACCATTTCCGCAGGATTTTCGAGCGCTCCTGCGGCAACAGCGCCCGCCACGCCGGGAAGGCGCGCGCGGCGGCATCGATCGCCTTCGTCGTCTGCCGGCCGTCGAGCGCGGCGACGAAAGCGACTGTGGTGCCGGTGGCCGGGTCGGTGACTTCGAAGCTTTCGGCAGCCTCGCTCGCCGTCCAGTGGCCATCGACATAGGCGAGTTCACGCAGCAGCCGGCGGTCGGCGAGGCGATCGAGCGCTTCATGGCGATGCGAGCGGGCGAAATGCGCGGACATGGTCGAGACCTCCCGGTTCGGACTGATGCGGGAAGATTATCCGTCCCGATGCAGACAGAAAGGCTGTTTGGACAGCCCCATAGAGAGAGATTGTCTCTATTGGCCCGCGGGCGCAGATGATCTCTCTGCTGACCGGTGGGCGGCACTAAACCTGGAGATTGGCCGAAGCCTCCCCGCCTTCGTCATCCACGGGCGGAGCAGGAGCGAAGCGACGCGGCGCAGACCCGAGGATCCATGCCGTGATCTTGGTCGAGGAATGCAGCGGAGCAGAATTCTGCACCGCAGCAGCGCTTTGAAGTCGCGGCATGGATCCTGGGGTCTGCGCCGCGTCGCTGCGCTCCTTGCTTCGCCCCAGGATGACGACGTGACGGGGGTTTCGATCAGTCTCCTGGGTGTACGGTAGGGGAGATTGACCTCATGCTTGCGCCGGCAGCAGGTCGGCTATGGGCAGCGCGATCTCGTCCTTCACTGTCTTGATGACGATGTAGGTGAAGTAGCGATCGATGCCGATTTCGCGGTCGAGCAAGCCGTCGACCAGCCGCTGATAGGCGTCGATGTCGCGCGCCATCACCTTCAGCACATAGTCGACGCCGCCGCCCACCGACCAGCAGGCGACGATCTCTGGGATGTCTCGGATGACGCGCTCGAAGCGGTCGAAATCGGCCTGGCGGTGGTTGGCCAGGGTCACCTCCATCAGCACGGTGGCGACGGGTGCCACGACGCGCATGGCGATCCTGGCGTGATAGCCCGAGACGATGCCGGCCTTTTCCAGCTTGCGCAGCCGCATCCAGCACGGCGTCGGCGACAGGCCGACCTGCTCGGCCAGCGCCAGCTTGGTAATGCGTCCGTCGCGCTGGATGGCGTCGAGGATTTTCAGGTCGATCGGGTCGAGTTTCGCTGATGTCATCAGAGCTCACTTTTCGTCCGAGTACCATGACGGCGCATTATTTCGATTGTCAATTGCACTGATTTCGATCTCTAATAAGTCATGACATTGTGGCAACCCGATCCCGCACTCATCAGGCGGCCGGCATATCAATCGCTGGCCGACCAGTTCGCGCGTGCCATCCATGACGGGCGCCTGGCCAATGGTGCGCGGCTGCCGACCCATCGCAGGCTGGCCGACGATCTGAAACTTTCGGTGCAGACGGTCAGCCGCGCCTATGAGGAACTGATCCGTCGCGGCCTGATTTCGGGCGAGATCGGCCGCGGCAGCTTCGTCCAGACGCAGCGCCGCGAGCCGGAGCCGCCATATCTGCCCGAGCGGCTCGGCGAAGTCATCGACCTGTCGATCCTGAAACCGGTTTGTGAGCCGATGCATCTGGAGCGGCTGAAACAAGCACTGGGCTGGCTGGCTGAGAACCTGCCGTCGAGTTCAGCACTTTCGTTCCGGCCCAACATGGTGTTTCCGCGCCACCGCGCGGTGGCGGTCGAATGGCTGAGGCTTTGTGGCCTCGATGCATCGCCGCAGAACGTCAGCCTGACCAACGGCGCCACCGCCGGCATGACCGTGGCGCTGATGAGCGTCGCGCCGCCGGGTTCGACGGTTGCCACCGAGGCGATCGGCCACCATACGCTGGTGCCGTTGGCACGCTATCTCGGCTTCAATCTGGAAGGCCTGCCGATCGACGACAACGGCCTGATCCCGGAAGCGCTGGACGAGGCCTGCCGGCTTTCCGACATCCGCGCGGTCTTCGTGCAGCCCTCGGTGATCAACCCGACGGCGACCCTGATGGATGCGCGGCGGCGAGAAGAGATCGCCGCGGTCGCGCGCAAGCACGACATCGCCATCATCGAGAACGATGTGCTCGGTCCGCTGGTCGAAGACCGGCCGCCGCCGGTTGCCGCGTTCGCGCCGGAGCGCACGCTCTACGTCACCTCCTTCACCAAGATCACCGTGCCCGGTCTGCGCATCGGCTATCTGGCCGCGCCCGACCGCTACGTCGCCGCCGTCGCCAACCGGCATCTGGTCTCGAACTGGATGGCGACGCCGCTGGTGGCCGAGATCGCCACCAAATGGGTGACCGACGGCACGGCGATGGAGCTTGTCCACTGGCAGCGCGCGGCTTTGCGGCGCCGGCAGGATATTGCAGCGCAAGTGCTGGCGGGGGTGGATTATCG
>NZ_RZQI01000443.1:0-4852 GCF_003998335.1 Mesorhizobium sp. M7A.F.Ca.CA.002.05.1.1
GATCAGCACCGACGCCTCCGGACCAATCCCGGCAAGCGCCGCTGGTGCGTACGGGTCGGCGATGAAACCCGGTGCTTCCGTCAGATGGATCAGCGCGGCTGGAATCGCGGGCTGTGGGTGCGTCGCTGCCAGGACGACGATATCGGCAGCGACCAACCCACTGGACGTATGCACGGTCCAGCCCGCGCCACTGGCATCGCGCGTCACGCGTATGGCGAGACCTTCGGCATGACGGACAAGGCCGGAACCGAGATACGGCGCCAGATGCTCGGCGACGTAGCGACCGAACACACGCCGGCGCGGAAAAGCGTCGCCGTTCTTCCAGATGGCGTCCGGGTCGTGTTCGAGTTCTCCGCTGCCAGTCAACCAGCGTGCAAAATGCTGCGGGTCGTCGGGAGCCATGCTCATCCTGATCGCGGGAACATTAACCCGATGAGACGGTTCCTCGCTGGAATAGGCAAGGCCACCGCCAAGAACCGGTCGTGGCTCGATCACGGAAATGGAAATGCGCTCCGGTCGAGGCATTTGCGCCAGGTGCCACGCCACCGCGGCGCCGGAAAAGCCGCCGCCGATAATGGCGACGCGCAACCGCGAGGACGCAGGAAGCAAGTTCACGAGGCGCTGGCGAGCGACTTCGGCCGGTGGTCGCCGGCGATGGTTTCGCCGAACGGACCGGTGTTTACGGAAGAGCCGGCTGCCTTGACCAGATGGTCGGTCGGCAGTTTCGGCAGCACCAGCTCGCCGAAGCGATAGGCTTCTTCGAGATGCGGATAGCCGGAAAGGATGAAGGTATCGATACCGAGGCGCCGGTACTCGTCGATGCGCTCGGCGATCGTGTCGGGATCGCCGACAAGTGCGGTCCCTGCGCCGCCGCGCACCAGGCCGACGCCGGCCCACAGATTGGGCGCGATCTCGAGCTTGGCGCGATTGCCGCCATGCAATGCGCTCATCCGCGCCTGGCCGACCGAATCCATGCGGGCAAAGACCTTCTGCGCCGAGGCGATCGTCGCATCGTCGAGCCGGCTGATCAGCCTGTCGGCCGCGGCCCAAGCCTCCTCGGTGGTTTCGCGGACGATGACATGCAGCCTAATGCCGAAGGAGAGCTTGCGGCCAGCCTTCTGCGCCAGTTCACGCATGCCGTCCAGCTTGCGCTCGACATCGGCTGGCGGCTCGCCCCAGGTCAAATATTTGTCGATCTCCTGCGCTGCCACAGTCGACCCGGCATCGGACGAGCCGCCGAAGTAGAGCGGGGGATAGGGTGTCTGCACCGGCGGAAACAGCAGCCTTCCATCCTCGATGCGGAAATGCTTGCCCTCATGCTCGACCGTCTCGCCGCTCAGCACCCGCTTGTAGATCCGAAGGAATTCCTGCGTCACCTCGTAGCGCTCGGCATGCGACAGGAAAATGCCGTCGCCCTTG
Source organism: Mesorhizobium sp. M7A.F.Ca.CA.002.05.1.1 (assembly GCF_003998335.1). Classification (NCBI taxonomy): domain Bacteria; kingdom Pseudomonadati; phylum Pseudomonadota; class Alphaproteobacteria; order Hyphomicrobiales; family Phyllobacteriaceae; genus Mesorhizobium; species Mesorhizobium sp. M7A.F.Ca.CA.002.05.1.1. Next base: position 1,420 of record NZ_RZQI01000443.1, read on the forward strand.
TTCTCCAGCGGATCGCCGCCGGTGACGACGTTGATCAGCAGGCGGCCATTGGAGATGCGATCCAGCGTCGCAGTCATGCGCGCGGCGAGCGTCGGCGACTGCAAACCGGGGCGCACGGCGACAAGGAAACGCAAGCGTTCGGTCATCGGCACGAGAGCCGATGCGATCACCCAGGAATCCTCGCACGAGCGGCCGGTCGGCAACAGCACGCCATAGTAGCCGAGCGTGTCGGCCGCCTTCGCCACTTGCGTCAGATACGGCAGATCGACCGATCTGCCGCCCTCGGCCGTGCCAAGATAACGACTGTCGCCATGCGTCGGCAGAAACCAGAGCACCTTGATGCGGTCCGGCACGACCCGGCTCATGGCCTCTCTCCCGCTGCCTGACGAAGGCGGCCGGATATGCCTGCTTTGGTGAGTAGCTGATGCGAAAGAGTGGGCATGGCGTGGTCCTGTCCGGGTGGAAACCAGATCGCCAGTGCAGATTGCTTATTCCACAAACTCTGTAGAGTTAGTTTATTCCAATTCTGCCGCCGCTATTAGAATTTCTCTCTCTGGCAAGAAAAGGAGGCCGGCCCGAATACACCGGGCCGGCCTCCTTGTATCAGAACGCTGGTTCGACCGCGTTGACGTTGTCCTTGGTGACGACGGTCAGCGGGATGGGCAGCCGGTCCTTGACCTGCTTGCCGTCGATGATCTCGGCCATCGTGTTGATCGCCAGGCGGCCATCCTCGACGGGCGACTGGACGATGGTCGAGTACATTTCATTGGTGCGGATCGATTCGAACGCATCCTTCTGGCCATTGATGCCGACGATCGGCGGTGCGGCCTTGGAGGGGTTGGCCTCCTTCCAGGCATCGATGAAGCCGCGGGCCATCGTGTCGTCATTGGCGTAGACGCCGCTGATCTGGTCGCCGAAGCGTGTGATCAGATCGCGGCTGACCACCAGCGCCTTTTGCTGGTCGAAGTCGGCGTTGACCGTGTCGAGCACCTTGATGTCTGCATTGGTTTCCTTGAGACGGTCGGTGAAGCCGCTGACGCGTCCGATCGTGGTGCCGTTGCCGGCCTGGCCGGCGATGATGACGACGGAGCCCTTGCCGCCGAGCGCCTTGCTCAGCGAGTCCGCCGCCAGCTTGCCTTCCTCGTAGACGTCAGGCCCGGTGAACGACTTGATGAACGGCTTGGCATCGTCGCTCATCGGCGAATTGATGAGGATCGCCGGAATGTTCGCCTGCTGCGCGCGCGCCAGCCCCGGTATGTATGCCTGCGGGTCGAGCGGCCACAGGATGATGCCGTCGACCTTGCGCGCAACGCAGGTGTTGAGCTGCTCGGTGCCTTTCTGGACATCAAAATCCTGGCTGAGGCTCAGGATCTCGATGCCGAGTTCCGCGGCGCGCGCCTGAAGCGCCTTGTTGGCCGGCGTCGCGTAGGCATGCGAATCCGCTGCCGTCACGTAGCAAACCGTCTTGGCACTGGCCCAGCCCGTCGATGCCAGCACAGCCGCCACGGCGGCGACGTGAAGCATGCTTTTCTTGCCAATCATGTGTTTCCTCCCGATCATGTGGTTCCTCCTTGAGTGATTGGATTGTCGCGAACGAGCGCCGGGCGCGTGCCCGGAGCCCTCCCCTTGGTGGTAACGGCCCGATCGAGCACGACGAGCAGGATCAGGATAAGCCCGGACACGACCTGCTGGACGTATGCGGGAACGGACTGGAACTCCATCGCGATGGTCAGCGAGCCGATTGTCAGCACGCCGCCGAGCGTGCCGAGCGCGGATCCCCTGCCGCCTTCGAGACGAGTCCCGCCGACAACGACCGCGGCAATGACGGCGACCGTCAGTTCCGAGCCGAAGACAGGCGAGCCGGTGTTGGTGACGAGGCTCTGGAGAACCCCCGCCAGGCCGGCAAGCGTGCCGGCAAAGACAAAGCCGAGAAAGACGATACGGTCCGAGGCGATACCGCTTTCCTTGGCAGCCGCCGGGTTGGACCCCACCGCAAAGACGTTGCGCCCGGGTATGGTGCGCGTCAGCCAGAAATGCAGCAGCACGATCAGGGCGATGAACAGCGCGCTGCGGAGGGTGAAGACATCGAGATAGATCTTGGCCAGCGCCAGGGAGAGCATGATGTCGGTTCCGGTCACCGGCTGGCTGTTGGTGATCCAGTGGGAGAGCGAGCGGAAAATCAACATCGTCGCGAGCGTCAGCACGAGCGAATTCACCTTCAGGCCGACGACCAGCATGCCGTTGACGGCGCCTGCCAAGGTACCGACCAGGATGCCGACGATCGCCGCAGGGAGAATGCCGATCTCTCGCTGCAGGATGACCGATACGATGCCGGCCAGGGCAAACACCGCGCCACCGGAGAGGTCGATCTGGCCCGATATCAAAAGCACCGTCAGGCCGATCGCGATCAGGCCGATTGTCGCCGCCCGGTCGAGGCCGAGGCCGAGGGTCGATGCCGAGAGGTAGCCGGGGACCACCAGCGCGGAAATGACAAGCGTCAGGCCGAGAATGACGACGACGCGATACTGCGAGACAAGCGAAAGAAAACGCATCACGACACGCCCCGCTTGCGCAGCGCCGCATCCATGCCAACGGCACCGACGATCAGGATGCCGAGCACGAAACCCTGTATCGGCGTGCGCACACCGTCGAGCACCATGACGTTGGTCAACAGTTGCACGAAGATGAGGCCGGCGATGGCCCGTGGCACCGATCCGAAGCCGCCGACGATCGACACGCCGCCGACCACCACCGCCGTGATGGCACTGAATTCGTAGCCGCCGCCGATGAGCGGCCGCGCGCTCTGCAGCGTCAGCCCGAGCAGGCCGCCGCTGATGCCGGAAGCGAGTGCTGTGATCACGAAGGCGCCAGCCTTCACGGCCTGCACCGGAACCGCACTTGCCTCGGCGGCGCTGTAATTGCCGCCGGTGGCAAGCGTCCATCTGCCCCAGAAGGAGCGGGACAGCACGAAATGGCCGACAAGAGCAATGACCAGGAAGATCAGCACCACGACTGGAATGCCGAACAGCCGGCCCTTGGCGAACTCGGCGGAGGCGGGATTGCTGCCATAGACGATGACCCCGCCGACAGCCGCCTGGACGATGCCCAGTCCGATCGTGCCAATGCCGAGCGTGGCAATGATGGGGTTGATGCCGACATAGCCGACCAGGACGCCGTTGAGCAGGCCTATGAGGCCGGCAAGGCCGACGGCCAGGACGAAGGCGGGCAGCGGCCCGATCATCGGCTGCAGCCCGAGCGACAGGATGGCGCCGCAGGCGATGGTGGCCGGCACCGAGAGGTCGGCCAGGCCGCCGACCACGAGCACGAAGGTCATGCCGACGACGACGATGCCGACGATGGACATCGAGGTCAGGACGTTGAGCAAATTGCCTGATGTGAAGAAGGCGGGGCTGACGAAGGAGCCGTAGAGCAT
>NZ_RZQI01000444.1:0-4831 GCF_003998335.1 Mesorhizobium sp. M7A.F.Ca.CA.002.05.1.1
CGTCTCCACAGTGCGGTCGAGCAGGCCACGCGCTTCCAGCGCCGTCATGAAGCGGCTCTGATGCGCGATGTCGGCGAGGCCGCGCTTGCGGGCGATCGAAAGCGCCAGCGTCTGCTGGTAGTTGTTCGACAGCACCAGCGAGCCGACCTCGTCGGTCATCTCGGCCAGCAGCTTGTTGCGTGCCGGGCGCGTCAACGACCCCTTGCGCATGGCGGATGCCAGCGCGATCTTGATGTTGACCTCGACGTCGGAACAGTTGACGCCGCCCGAATTGTCGATGGCGTCGGAATTGCAGCGGCCGCCATTCAGGCCGAACTCGATGCGCGCCCGCTGCGTGACGCCGAGATTGGCGCCCTCGCCGATCACTTTCGCCCGGACATCGAGCGCGGTGATGCGAATGGCATCGTTGGCGCGATCGCCGACTTCGGCGTTGGTTTCGGTCGATGCCCGCAAATAGGTGCCGATGCCGCCGAACCACAGGAGATCGACAGGGGCCTTGAGGATGGCGGTCATGATCTCGACCGGCGTGGCGGCGGTCTTGGCCAGGCCGATCGCCGCCGCCGCCGCCGCCGGCAAGGTGATCGATTTCTGGTTGCGCGAGACGATGATGCCGCCTTCCGACAGTTTCGTCTTGTCGTAGTCCTGCCAGCTCGAACGCGGCAGCGCGAACATGCGCTCGCGCTCGGCCATCGAGGCTGCCATGTCGGGATCGGGGTCGATAAAGATGTCGCGATGGTCGAAGGCGGCGATCAGCCGGGTTTTCGGCGACAAAAGCATCCCGTTGCCGAACACGTCGCCCGACATGTCGCCAACCCCGACGACCGTGAAGGACGAGGTCTGGATATCGCGGTTGATCTCGCGGAAATGCCGCTTGACCGCTTCCCAGGCGCCCTTGGCGGTGATGCCCATCTTTTTGTGGTCATAGCCGGCCGAGCCGCCGCTGGCGAAGGCGTCGTCGAGCCAGAAGCCGTGCTTCTCCGAGATCGCGTTGGCGGTGTCGGAGAAGGTCGCCGTGCCCTTGTCGGCGGCAACGACGAAATACGGATCGTCCGGGTCGCGTCTGATGACGCCGGCCGGGGGGATGACACCGTCGAGACCGATATTGTCGGTGATCGACAGCAGGCTGGAGACGAAATTCTTGTAGGCCGAGGTGCCTGCCTCGAAGATCGCGTCGCGACCGGCGCTCATCGGCAGCTTCTTCGGATAGAAGCCGCCCTTGGCGCCAACCGGCACGATGACGGCATTCTTGACCTGCTGTGCCTTGACCAGGCCGAGCACCTCGGTGCGGTAGTCCTGGGCGCGGTCGGACCAGCGCAGGCCGCCGCGCGCCACCGGACCGAAGCGCAGATGCAGGCCTTCGACCTCGGAACCGTAGACGAAGATCTCCCGCCACGGCCGCGGCGCCGGCAAGCCCTCGACCGCGTGCGAATCGAGTTTGATCGCCAGCGACTGGCCTTTCTCTTTCGTATCGGCAACGAAATGATTGGTGCGCAGCGAGGCTTCGATCAGATTGAGATAGCGCCGGATGATGGTGTCGTCATCGATGTTCGGCACATCCTCCAGCGCGTCCTTGATCTTGGCCTTGAGGTGCTTTGCGGCCACCACGCCTTCGGTCTCGGCCGTCGGGCCAAGCCGGGCGATGAACAGCGCATGCAGGCCCCGCGCTATGTCGGGATAACGATTGAGCGCGGCGGCGATGAAATCCTGGCTTTGCGGAATGCCCACCTGCTGCAGATAGCGGCCATAGGCGCGCAGGATCGTGATCTCGCCCGACCACAAGCCGGCGGTCTGGGCAAGGCCGTTATAGCCGTCATTGTCGACGTCGCCGCGCCAGACGGACAGGAACGCGTCCTCGAACAGCCCGCCGCCGTCAGTCAGGTCGATCGGCTTGCCGTAGCTGTTCTCCAACTCCATGTCATGGATGAAGACCAGGCCGGATTGTTCGTCGCCGACCTCGAAGGTGCGCTCGCTGATGACGCGGAAGCCGATTTTTCCCAGCACCGGCACCCGCCGCGACAGCGCCACCGGGCTGCCATGGTGATAGATTTTCAGCGACGCCTGATGCGGTTTCTGCTCGGCATGACGATAATAATCGATGGCGATCGGATTGCCGGCGCTGATCTTGGCAATGCGCCTGGCATCGGCCAGCGCCACCGCCGCGCTGAACGAATCGCGGTAGCTTTCCGGCAGCCGCGCGGCAATCGCCTTCAAAGCCTGGTCGCCGCCACTGGCCTCGGCCGCATCGGAAAGGGCGTCCTCCCAGGTACGCACGATGTCGCGGATCGCCGCCTCTATCGTCGCTTGCTCGACCTTCGGCGTCTTGCCGCCGGAGCGGCCGATGATGAAGTGCACGCGCGCCAGCCCGCCTTCGGGGAAGGCCGGGTAATAGGCCGACAGCCGACCTTCGAATACGGTCTTCAGATACGAGCCGATCTTCTCGCGCACGACGCTGTCGTAACGGTCGCGCGGCACGAAGACGAGGATCGAGACGAAACGGTCGAACTGGTCGGCGCGCACCAGCGCCCGCACGCGTGGCCGCTCGACCAGGCCCAGAATGGCAGCGGCGTGCTTCCTCAGGATCGGCACCGGCACCTGGAACAATTCGTCGCGCGGATAGCTTTCCAGCACGTTGATCAGCGCCTTGCCGGAGTGATCGTGCCGGTCGAAGCCGGACTTGGCGATGATGGTTTCGGCTTTTGACCTCAGATACGGGATCTTCATCACCGAGCGCGTGTAGGCGGTCGAGGTGAACAGGCCGACGATGCGCAATTCGCCCGCGAGCGTACCCTTGGCGGTGTAGGTCTTGATGCCGATGTAATCGAGATAGATGCGGCGGTGCACGGACGACTTGGCATTGGCCTTGGTGACGATCAGCGGCTCCGGCCCGTGCAGGAAGGCGCGGATTTCCGGCGTCGTCGTCACCGCTTCGGTGCCGCGCCTGAGCACCAGCACGTCGGGGTCGGACAGGATGCCGAGGCCGGGCTTTTCAGCGCGCTCCAGCGTACCGCTTTCTTCGCCGCCGGTGTATTTGAACTCGCGCATGCCAAGGAAGGTGAAATTGTCGTCGCGCAGCCACTCCAGGAAGGCGAGGGCCTCGGCAACGCTCTTCTTGTCGAGCGGCACGGCCGTATAGCGGAATTCCGAGATCGCCTGATCGAGGCGGGCCAGCATCGGCCTCCAGTCGTGAACGGCGGCATGAACCTGGCCAAGGATCTTGCGCAGCCGCTCGCTCAATCCGCTCGCCTGCTCGGATGTCACCCGCGGGATGTGGACATGGATGACGCTAAGCCGGTCGTGGCTGCCATCGTCCTTGGCGAAATTGCCGTCGCCGAGGATTTCTTCCACGCCGCCCTTGCCGTGGCGCACCACGATAACCGGATGGGTGACCAGGGTCGGTTCGCCCGATGTCTCGGTGATCTCGCCGAGGATGGAATCGAACAGGAACGGCATGTTGTCGTTGACGACCGTGACAACCGTCATCGGGCGGCCGTCTCGCACAACGCCCGAATCGGCATCGACGGCGACGACGCACTCGCCTTTCCTGTGAGTGGCGACTGCCTGGCCGGCGAGATCGGCAGCCCGCTCCAGGTCGGCCACATCGTAGGGAGCAATGTCTTCAGCTGGCGCGCGGGCGAGCAGATAGTCTGCAAGCCTGGCCGGCCTTTCCTCCGCTTTAATCGCTGCCGTGGCTTTTTTCTTCGGCTTGCTCGCGGATTTCACGCTGGCCATGACGCACGTCCCTCCCGTCGAATGCTTTTACGAATATGGTAGCAGATGACCGCTGTTTGGCGACAAAGGTTTGACGGCTTGCCAAGAATTATCGGAATTTGGCGACAAGATGCCGCGCAACGAGGAGAAATGACCCATGACCGGCAAAATCAGCGCGCTTGATCTTGGCCAGGGAGAGCTGAGCGAGGCGACAAAAACCTATTTCGCCAAATGCGAGGAGAAGCTCGGCCTCGTCCCCAACGTGCTCAGGGCCTATGCCTTCGACGACAGAAAGCTGCGCGCCTTCACCGACATGTACAACGATTTGATGCTGGGTGAGTCCGGGCTGACCAAGCTGGAACGCGAGATGATCGCGGTCGCCGTCTCCTCGATCAATCATTGCTACTATTGCCTGACCGCGCATGGCGCGGCGGTGCGCCAGCTCTCCGGCGACCCGCCGCTCGGCGAAATGATGGTGATGAATTTCCGCGCCGCCGATCTTTCGCCCAGGCAGGTGGCAATGCTCGAATTCACCGTCAAGCTGACGCAAGAGCCGGCCAAGATCGTCGAGGCAGACCGGGCCGCGCTGCGTCAGGCCGGCTTCACCGATCGCGACATCTGGGACATCGCCTCGACCGCTGCCTTCTTCAACATGTCGAACCGCGTGGCCGCGGCAATCGACATGCGCCCGAACGACGAATACCACGCCATGGCACGGTGAATTTGCTTTCTTCTCCCCTTTTTACGGGGAGAAGATGCCGGCAGGCAGGCGAGGGGCACCAACGTCTGTGAATCGAGGGCCAACTTTGCGCTGCCCCTCACCCGACCCTTCGGGACACCCTCTCCACGTAAGCGGGGCGAGGGAACGTCACCGAGCAGCGATCGCCGCCGCGGCGCCGGCCATCGTCGTCGCGCTGACGCGGTTGGCGATCTTCATGGCGCGTTTGCTCTTCAAAAGCTTGCGCGCCTGTGATGCGGCGAGCACCCAGGCGAGATCGATGGCGACCAGCACCACGGCCATGGTCGCCGTCAGCTCGACCCAGCCGACGATGCTGACCGAAGCGACGTCGATGATGGTCGGCAGCAGCGCCAGGTAGAACATCATGATCTTGGGATTGCCAAG
>NZ_RZQI01000445.1:0-4830 GCF_003998335.1 Mesorhizobium sp. M7A.F.Ca.CA.002.05.1.1
GCAATGCCGCGCCCAGCAGTGTCTCCAACCCGATGGCGCCGGCCGCCGCATCGGCAAAGGGCAGGCGCTTGGTGTCGACATCCTGCGGATCGTGCGAGGAGACGATGATGTCGATCGTGCCGTCCCTGACCGCTTCGATCATCGCCAGCCGGTCTTCCTCGGCGCGCAAAGGTGGGGTCAGACGGAAGAAGGTGCGGTATTCGCCGACATCGTTTTCATTCAGCGACAGATTGTGGATCGCCGCGCCTGACGTCACCGTCGCCCCGTCGGCCTTCGCACGTGTGACGGCGCTTGCCGCCATCGCCGTCGAGATCTTTGCTGCATGGTACGAACCGCGTGTCAGTCGGGCCAAGGCGAGGTCGCGTTCCAGCGGGATGGCTTCGGCTTCGCGCGGAATGCCGGAGAGGCCGAGCCAGCTGGCGTAAAGGCCTTCATTCATCACGCCGGATGAACCGAGGTCCGCATCCTGCGTCTCATGCACGATGGTGGCGCCGAAGTCGCGTGCATAGGTCAGCGCGCGGCGCATCACCAGCGCGCTCGATATGGTTTGGCGGCCATCGGTAAAGGCGACCGCGCCGGCTTCGCGCAGCAGGCCGAACTCGGTCATTTCGCGCCCGTCGAGGCCCTTGGTGATCGCCGCGGCCGGAAAGACGTTGACGATGGCCGTGTCCTTGGCCGTGCGCAGCACGAATTCAACCAGCGCCACATTGTCGATCACCGGATCGGTGTCGGGCATCATGACGATGGAGGTGACGCCGCCGGCCGCCGCCGCGACACTTGCCGACGCGATGGTTTCGCGATGCTCGCCGCCCGGTTCGCCGATGAAGACGCGGCCGTCGATCAGGCCTGGAATGATCGCCTTGCCGGCGCAGTCGACAACGGTGGCGCCCTCGGGCGCGCCCTGGTTCAGCGCTGCCTTGCCGGCGACAAGGATTTTCTTGCCATCGACTATGACGGCGCCGACTTCGTCGATGGCGCGCGAGGGATCGACAACGCGGGCCCGCTCAAAGACCGTTATGCTCATGCGCCGCCGCCCTCTTGATTGCGGCGCGGGTCAAGCAGCGCTTCCATGACGGCCATGCGCACGGCGACGCCCATTTCGACCTGTTCCTGGATGACGCTCTGCGGACCGTCGGCGATTTCCGAGGCGATCTCGACGCCGCGGTTCATCGGCCCGGGGTGCATCACCAGCGCATCGCCCTTGGCCGCCTTCAGTTTTTCCGCATCGAGGCCGAAATAGCGGAAATACTCGCGCACCGAAGGCACGAACGCGCCTTCCATGCGCTCGCGCTGCAGGCGCAGCATCATCACCACATCGGCGTCCTTGAGGCCCTCGGCCATCGAGCGGGTGACGATGACGCCCATCTTCTCGATGCCGGTGGGCAGAAGCGTCGACGGTGCGACGACGCGCACCTGCGCGCCGAGCGCGTTGAGCAGCATGATGTTGGAACGTGCCACGCGCGAATGCAGGATGTCGCCGCAGATTGCCACGATGAGCTTCGACAGCGGGCCCTTGGCGCGACGAATGGTCAGCGCATCGAGCAGCGCCTGTGTCGGGTGTTCATGCGCGCCGTCGCCGGCATTGACGACGGAGCAGCCGACCTTCTGCGCCAGAAGCGCGGCCGCACCGGCCGATTGGTGACGGATGATCAATATGTCGGGCCGCATCGCATTCAGCGTCATCGCCGTATCGATGAGCGTTTCGCCCTTCTTCACCGAAGAGCTTGCCACCGACATGTTCATCACATCGGCGCCGAGCCGCTTTCCGGCCAACTCGAACGACGACTGCGTGCGCGTCGAGGCTTCATAAAAGAGGTTGATCTGTGTGCGGCCGCGCAGCGTCGAGGTTTTCTTCTCGGACTGCCGCGAGATCGCGACCGCTCGGTCCGCCCTGTCGAGCAACAGCTCGATATCGGCGGGGGAAAGGTCGCGGATGCCCAGAAGATGGCGATGAGGATAGGGGGACGAAGCGTCGGTCATCTCAAGGCGCTGCTATAGGGTGGAGACTTTGCGGCTGCAAGCGCCAGCTTTGCATTGCAGCCGTTCTCCTCAATTTTTTCGTATAGATGGCCGATTGTATCGGCCGGTATTTTCATCGCGCGCGCTGCATGGCTTGGCTATATCTAGCCGACAGCCTCGGATTCGTGGCTTTCTGACGATAGAAGGATTGGGCGTGACCGACGACGTGACGAACCAGCCGCCGCCGCTGACGGGCGGCAACGCCTGGCGGGGCGATCCGTTGCTGATCCAGCTCGCGGAGCGTTTTTCCGATCCGGTGCGCAAAGATCTCGACGGTCTCGGCCGCTTCGTGCTGACGCAGGAGGCGCAGGAACTGGCGCGCCTCGCCAATGTCGAGACGCCGAAGCTCAGGACGCATGATCGCCAGGGACGGCGCATCGACGTGGTCGAGTTCCATCCCGCCTATCACGCCTTGATGCGCCGCGCTGTGGCCAACGGGCTGCATTCCTCGGTGTGGGAGAACGGCGACACCGAGATCGGCCGCCGCCATCAAGTCCGTGCCGCCCGGTTTTATCTGACGGCGGAGCTCGAGACCGGGCATCTGTGCCCCATCACCATGACCAACGCTTCGCTGGCGGCCTTGATGGCCAGCCCAAAACTGTTTCGCGAATGGGCGCCGCGCGTGACGACGCGCAAATACGACCAGAGCCAGAAACCGCCGGTCGAGAAGACCGGGCTGACGCTCGGCATGGGCATGACCGAGAAGCAGGGCGGCACCGATGTGCGCGCCAATGTGACGAGGGCGGAACGCGCCGGCAGCGGTTTTTATCGTCTGACGGGGCACAAATGGTTCATGTCGGCGCCGATGTCGGATGCGTTCCTGGTGCTGGCGCAGGCGCCGGAGGGGCTGTCGTGCTTCCTCGTGCCGCGCGTTCTCGGTGATGGTTCGGGCAACGGCTTCCGCTTTCAGCGACTGAAGGACAAGCTCGGCAACCGTTCCAACGCCTCCTCCGAAGTCGAATTCGTCAATGCCATCGGCGAGATGGTCGGCGAACCCGGTGCCGGTGTGAAGACGATCATGGACATGGTCACCCTGACCCGGCTCGATTGTGCCATCGCCTCGTCGGCGATCATGCGCGCGGGCCTCGCCGAGGCCGTTCACCACGCCCGCCATCGCCAGGTGTTCGGTTCGACCCTGATCGAGCAGCCGTTGATGCAGCGCGTTCTGGCCGACATGGCGCTCGACGTCGCCGCCGCCACCGCGCTGTCGTTCCGGTTAGCGCGCTCCTTCGACGAGGCGGCCAGCGATCGCGGCGAGGCGGCGTTTGCCCGGGCCATGACGCCGGTCGTCAAATACTGGGTCTGCAAGATCGCGCCCCCGCTGCTCTATGAGGCGATGGAGTGCCTAGGCGGCAACGGCTACGTCGAGGAGGCGCCACTCGCCCGCTACTATCGCGAGGCCCCGGTCAATGCGATCTGGGAAGGCTCGGGCAATGTCATGGCGCTTGATGTGCTGCGCGTGCTCGGCCGTGCGCCCGGCCTGTTCGAGGATGTGCTGGCCGGCATCGACCGTGATCTCGGCGCCGGCGGACGCGGCACGATCGGCGTTCTGAAGGCGGCGATGCAGGTTGCCTCAACCGACGAAGGTTCGGCCCGGCTGCTGACCGAGCAGTTGGCACTGTCGGCTGCGGCGGCGGAATTGCGCCGCCTGGGGGCAGGGCGGATCGCCGACGCTTTCGTCGAGACGCGTTTGGCCGGCCAATGGCGCAACACCTATGGCATGATCGATTCGCGCCACGATGCACGCATGATCATCGACACGCTCTATCCGCCGGTGAACTGAGCGGCGAGCATCGCAAAAACCGGCGCCATCCACAGTTTTGACGCGTTGGCGGGCATCCTCACGCGTATGGCTGATCACCGTTAACCTTAACAAATGGTTTCCGTTGCGATGGCGGACGGCAAGGCCCACTGTCCCGGCGCGAGCAGGGAATGGTTCAGATTGGCCGTCTCTTGCTTTGCGAAGCAGGAACACCGATGCGACAGGTACTGACCTCTTTTCTGGCCTTGCACTGGGCGATTGTTTTCGCCCTGCTTGCGCTCATCTGCATCGACGGAAACCGGGGTGTGGCGGCGGCACTCGGCGTGCTGGGCACCACAATCGAGGGTACCCGCTTCGTCGACCTCGACAATTTCGTTGTCGTGGCGCCGCTCGCCACCGCATTGCTTGTCGTCGCGGTTCTGTTTTTCTGGGCCTTTGTCGAAGCCCTGGTCAACGACGCGACCAGTCCCGGCGCCGACAGCGTCGCCCGCATCGCCTTCATCAGCGCGTCCGGCATGTTGTCGCTGATCGTCATCGGAGGTGCCGCGCAAGGCATCAACGGGCTGTTCATGGCAGTTGCCGTGCAGCTGACGGCACTTCTGGCGTCCTACGTCGCCATGCTTGCCGAGCGGCGGTCCGTGGTTGCGGCAGCGGCTTCCGGCGAAAGCGAGATCCATGCCGTCGCGCATGACATGGCAAAAGCCGCGGCTCACAATTCGCTGCTCTCACTCATATCAGGCCGAACGGTCTCCAAGACCGGCTCCAATCACAGGGGAGGCCGCTGATGCGTTACATCTTTGGGTTCTGGGCGGCGCCGATGGCGATTTTCTGGGGCTGGTTCTATCTGTCGGCCAATGACATCAATTTCGGCTACACGATGCTCAGCCGACAGATGCACGACTTCTTCTTCCAGCTCTATGGTCAGATGCTCGGCATCGATCCGGCGATCATTCCCGGCATGGTGGCGAAGACGTGCGTCTTCGACGGGTTGCTGCTGATGGCGCTTTGGGCTTTCCGCCGTCGCCGCGAAATCGCCGGCTGGGTCAAAC
>NZ_RZQI01000446.1:0-4822 GCF_003998335.1 Mesorhizobium sp. M7A.F.Ca.CA.002.05.1.1
GTTGAGGTTAGGGGGTCACCCCAGACCGACCGTTTGCCAATCGATGGAAAGGAAAATCCATGCGCAAAACGATAATTCTTGCCGCAGCTGCCAGCCTGATGCTGGCTGGCGCCGCCAGTGCCCAGCAGCAACCCGCGCCACAGCCCACTCCGGCGCCGGCAACGCCTGCTCCAGCCACGCCCCAGGCTCAGCCGGCGGTGCCGACGATCCAGAGCGTCAACATCGTCGACATCACGGAGCTGCCAAAGGACACCCAGACGCAGGTCAACCAGGTGATCGCCCAGCGCGGCGATGACGGCTTGAAGAAACTGCGCAGCTCGATCGACGCCACGCCCAAGGTGAAGTCGGCGCTGGAGGCCAAGGGAATGACCTCGGCGCAGGTGGTCGCGGCCAGTATGGAACCCAATGGCGCACTGACCCTGATCACCAAGAAGGCGAGCTGACGCCACGGCACGGCGGGCCGGCATCCGGCCGGCCGGCCGCATCGGGAAAGGAACCTTCGCCGGGCGGGATTCGTTTTGTTCTTTTCGCGCTAACCCGCGCCCCGAAACGATTTCTCTCAGGAGCGAGCGATGGCGATCACTTTCTCGACCAGAATGCAGGCAGTCGCCGCCATGGCGTTCCTGGCGGCTGCCGGTCCGGCTACCGGATTGAAGGCGCAAGGGCTGGAAAGCACGGAGACCGTCAACCGCATCGTCGGCTCGCAGGTCAAGCAGGAAGAGACCAAGGCCACCACTGAGGCCGCAAACGTCAACACGGCGATCGACCGCACGCGTGAAAACATCGGTACGGTACGCAAGACGTCCAAGCTCGACAAGGTCGACATCGTGTTCCTCACCGACGCCGCGCGCAGCGAAGGCGGCCCGCCGCCGGAGATCGAAAGCAAGGTCAAGCAGCATCAGGACGACATCACCGAGCTGCGCAAGGAGATCGAAGCCAACGCGCTGCTGTTCAACGCCATCGAATCGCAGCGCGTGCAGGCGCAGGATGTCCTTGCCGTCGAATTCGACGATCCCGGAAAGATCGTCATCTACGCCGCGGCCAAGCCATCGAACTGAGCTGAGCGCGCCGAAAGATCTCACAGCTTGAGATCTCACAGCTTGCCCATCACCTTCTGCTGAAATCCGTAGACCTCGCGCTTGCCGCCGAGCGGCACCAGCGTGACATCGCGCTCCTGGCCCGGCTCGAAACGCATGGCCGTGCCCGCGGCAATGTCGAGGCGCATGCCCCTGGCGCGCTCGCGGTCGAATTTCAGCCCCTCATTGGTCTCGAAGAAATGGTAGTGGCTGCCGACCTGGACCGGCCGGTCGCCGCTGTTGGCGACTTTCAGGGTGACGGTCGGCAGGCCCTTGTTGAGCTCGATGTCGCCGCCCACCGTGATGATTTCACCGGGGATCATGGTCGCCCTCACACGATGCCGAAGGCGAGACCGATGCCGATCGCCGCACAGGCGGCACCGGCAGCACGGGCCACTCCACGGAACCGGATGCCGAGACTGAGACCGGCAGCGATGCCGGCGGCATGCAGCAACAGCGTGGCGATGGCAAAGCCGGCCATGTATTCAAGCCCGCCGGCATTCTCCGGCACCTCGGTGCCATGCGCGTGGCCGTGGAAAAGTGCGAACAGGCCGATGATGGCGACCCCGGCCGAGACCGGCAGATCGATCGCCAGCGCCACCAGCAGCCCGAGCGTCACGACCGATGCCAGTATGCCCGGTTCGACGAAGGGCAGCGGCATGTGCAGCATACCCAGCGCGCCGCCGACCAGCATGACGCAGACAAAGGCCGCCGGCCAGGCAAGAACCGCCTTGCCGCCCTTGAGCGCCGCCCACAGCCCGACTGCGGCCATCACCGTCATATGATCGAGCCCGGAAAGCGGGTGCATGAAGCCGGCCGTGAAGGAGGAGGCCGTGCCGATGCCGACATGAGCATAGGCCGGCATGGCAGCGGCCAGCAGCAGGATCGCCGACAGGCAGAGGCGTTTGGCGGGGATCATCTGTTTGCCTTTCGTTTTGCTCGGTCTGGTGTTTACGCCGCCTTGCTGGGACCGCAGCCTTCAGCCTTGAGAACGCGTCTGCTCGACGCCGGATATTTCTTCAGCATCGCTGGCGGGCGGATCGGCCGCGCCGAAAAACCACCGCCGCAATTGGGGCAGATGCCGCCCAACACCTGTTCCACGCATCCGGCGCAAAAGGTGCACTCGAAGGTGCAGATCAGCGCATCCGTCGCCTCCGGCGGCAGGTCCTTGTCGCAGCATTCGCAGTTGGGACGCAGCTCCAGCATCCTGTCCTCCTCAACGGATCGGTTCGTGCACGGTCACCAGCTTGGTGCCGTCGGGAAAAGTCGCCTCGACCTGCACGTCATGGATCATCTCGGCGATGCCTTCCATGACTTGCGCGCGGCTGACGATATGAGCGCCGGCTTCCATTAGTTCGGCGACCGGACGGCCGTCGCGGGCGCCTTCGACGACGAAGTCGGTGATCAGCGCGATCGCTTCCGGATGGTTGAGCTTGACGCCGCGTTCGAGCCGCTTGCGCGCCACGATCGCCGCCATGGCGATCAGCAGCTTGTCCTTTTCCCTCGGCGTCAGGTTCATGCGTTTCCCTGGATTGGTAGAGACAGGCCTATAGTGACCATAATTTGGGCAACCCCGCCCTTCCGTTGAGCAATTCGACGAGTGGAACCAGCCGCTGGCGCAGCCGGTAGCCGTCCCCGGCGTAGAGCCTCGCAAGAAGCTTGCCAGATTTCTTCACGCTCCAGGCACTGGCGCTGCCGTGTTCGCCGACGATCTCCAGAACCCGGTCGAGCAGGGCCTCGGCGCGTGGCGACACCAGAAGCAGCGTCGCCACCGCGATCGCGCCGCCGGCAACCGCCGGGCGGTCGAGCGTGGCGGCGATATCGGGTCCGATGCGGAAATCCTCGGCATGAATGAGGGCGCCATCCTGGCGCACACGCCAGCGGTCATGGAAGTTGCCCTGCGTGGCGCGTTCGCCCATCGCCAGGCGGCCGAAGACGGCGGCTTCCAGCACCAGCGCCTCGGCGCCGACGGCAAGCTCGACGTCGAGCGTGCGGGCAAAGGCCGCCCGGTCGAAGACGATGGTTTCCTGCGGCAGCCAGGCGATCCGGCCATTTTCGCCGACCGACAAATTGACCCGCACTTCGGCACGGTCGGACGCGGCCCGGTAGATTTTCTCGCAGGCCTGCGTGGTGATCGATGCCGAAGCGGCCGCGCCGACATCCACCTCCCAGGCGATACGGTCGCCGCCGGTCATCCCGCCGGCGGTGTTGATCAGCACCGCCTCAAACGGATCGGCCGAGACGGCCGGCATCCTTATCTTGGCGGCGCCGTCCTGATAGAGGCGCCGCAGGCGCGTGCGGCCCTCACTGAGCGCGCAGGAAAGCCGCGCGACGCCCGCAACGCGCTGCGTCGAAATCCCGTCATGTTCGCCGCTAGGTTCGCCCATATCCATGCCTGCACGTTAAGCACTCCGTCGGCTTTGTCGATATGGAGTTCGATATAGCTTGTTGCTTGACAACGTTTCGGTTTCTATAGAGGGAACCACCTTGGTACGGTCATGCTGCGCTTGGCGGAGGCATTAAACGACGACGACGGCTTGATACCAGGAGAAAAAGGGGCGCTGCTCAGTTGGCGTCGGGAAACGTCGAGATAGTGGGGAAGGAACCGAATGGCCGACCAGCTGGCAACGGATATCATCGCGAAGATCAAGGCTCATGCCGAGCCGGGCGGCGAAGAAATCACCACCACCACCGAATTGACCTCGCTTGGCATCCATTCGCTCGAGCTGACGGAGATTATCTTCGATCTTGAGGAAGAGTATGGCATCGAGATCGAGATGAACACGGTCGACGCCTGGAGCAATCTGAAGAACGTCGGCGACATGGTCGAAGCTGTGCGCGCGCTGATCGCGAAAAAAGCCTGAACTGAATGCGGCAGCGCGTTGTCATCACCGGCATGGGCGGCATTTGCGGGCTCGGCACCAGCGCGCCCGCGATCTGGAACGAGATGCGCGCCGGCCGCTCGGCCATCGGCCAGATCACAAGTCCCCAACTGCATGATTTGAAGGTCAAGGTCGGCTGCGAAATCAAGGCGCTTCCCGATCACGGAATCGACCGCAAGCAGACCGTGTCGATGGACCGCTTCAGCCTGCTGGCGACCATCGCAGCCAGAGAAGCCATGCAGGAGGCCGGCCTGGTTTCGAATGAAGCCACCACCTATCGGATGGGCACCGTCGTCGGTGTCGGCGTCTGCGGCTGGGAGGCGATCGAAGAGAGCTATCGCGCCATCCTGGTCGAGGGCAAGAACCGCGCCGGTATCTTCACCGTGCCAAAGGTTATGCCAAGCGCGGCCTCCGGCCATGTCAGCATGAGTCTGGGCCTGCGCGGCCCGGTCTTCGGCGTCACCTCGGCCTGCTCCTCCTCCAACCACGCCATCGCCTCGGCCGTCGACCAGATCAGGCTTGGCCGCGCCGATGTGATGGTCGCCGGCGGCACCGATGCGCCGCTGGTCTGGGGCATCCTGAAGGGCTGGGAAGCATTGCGCGTGCTGGCGCCCGATACCTGCCGGCCATTCTCGGCGGATCGCCAGGGCCTGTCGCTCGGCGAGGGCGCCGGCATGGCGGTCCTGGAAACCTACGAGCATGCCATGGCGCGCGGCGCCACCATCCTGGCCGAGGTCGCCGGCGCCGGCCTCTCCGCCGATGCCTCCGACATTGTCGCGCCGACCGTCGAAGGGCCGACAGCGGCCATGCGCGCCTGCCTGGCCGATGCCGGCTTCAATCCCGAGGATGTCGACTACCTCAACG
>NZ_RZQI01000447.1:0-4818 GCF_003998335.1 Mesorhizobium sp. M7A.F.Ca.CA.002.05.1.1
GCCTTGGTCATACGGCCAAAAACCTCCGGCCCAAGGATATAGACTTACACTGCACCCGCGCAACCCGGTGTCTGTGTGAGATCACCCGGTGTCTTTGTGAGATCACCCGGTGTCTGAGTCAGATCGTCGGGCCATTTTCCTTTGCGCCACGCGTCCCATGCGGTTACAAGCCGGCCAAGATTCCGAAAAATGACAAGAAAGCAGCCTGAATGCGCCCTTCCAAACGCCAATTCGACGAAATGCGTGCCATCTCCTTCGAGCGCGGCGTCTCCAAGCATGCCGAAGGCTCATGCCTGGTGAAGTTCGGCGACACTCATGTCCTGTGCACGGCCAGCCTCGAGGAAAAAGTGCCGGGCTGGATGCGCAATTCCGGCAAGGGCTGGGTGACGGCGGAATACGGCATGCTGCCGCGCTCGACCGGCGAGCGCATGCGCCGCGAGGCTTCGGCCGGCAAGCAGGGCGGCCGCACGCTCGAAATCCAGCGGCTGATCGGCCGCTCCCTGCGCGCCGTGGTCGACCTGCAGGCGCTGGGCGAGCAGCAGATCACCGTCGACTGCGACGTCATCCAGGCCGATGGTGGCACCCGCACCGCATCGATCACCGGCGGCTGGGTGGCGCTGTATGACTGCCTGCGCTGGATGGAAGCGCGCCAGATGGCCAGCGTCGCCAAGGTGCTGAAGGACCATGTCGCGGCGATCTCCTGCGGCATCCATGACGGCCAGCCGGTCATCGACCTCGACTATATCGAGGATTCTTCGGCCGGCACCGACGCCAATTTCGTCATGACCGGCAAGGGTGGCATCGTCGAGATCCAGGGCACCGCCGAGGGCGAGCCTTTCTCCGAGGAGCAGTTCGCGGACTTGATGGGCCTGGCCAAGAAAGGCATCCAGAGGTTGGTGAGTCTGCAGCAGATGGCGGTGGCTTAGTTTTTCGATGTCGAGTTTGAGCGCCCCCCTCTGGCCTGCCGGCCATCTCCCCCTCAAGTGGGGAGATTGGCGACTTCTGCGTTGTCGCGCACCCTGCAACGCCGGAGATTGGCGAATACCGAAATGGCATCCGATCTCCCCCCTTGAGGGGGAGATGGCCGGCAGGCCAGAGGGGGGCGCCTCGTGACGCCCTCGGCCATCCTTGAATCCGCTCTCTACGTCACCGATCTTCCCGCAGCGGAAACCTTCTACACCGACATCCTCGGCCTCAATCTCCTCGGCAAGGTCGACGGCCGCCACCTCTTCTTCCGCTGCGGGCCGGGCGTGCTGCTCGTCTTCAACGCCGAGGCGACGAAAGTGCCGCCGGCGCCTGACGCCAGGCTGCCGGTGCCGCCGCATGGCGCGGTCGGCCAAGGTCATCTGTGCTTTACGGCGACCGGCGATGAAATCGCCGGCTGGAAAGCCCATCTCGCGGCGAAGAAGATCGCCATCGAAAGCGAATTCGAGTGGCCGCAGGGCGGCCGTTCGATCTATATACGCGACCCCTCGGGCAATTCGATCGAATTCGCCGAGCCACGAATCTGGGGCCTTTGATGCATTCTCTTGATGGCAAGAAGATCGTCGTCGCCAGCCACAATGAAGGCAAGCTGCGCGAATTCGCCGACCTGATGGGGCCGTTCGGCTTCGAAGCGAAGTCGGCCAAGGAGTATGGCCTGCCGGAGCCGGACGAGACCGGCACCACCTTCGAGGAGAACGCCTACATCAAGGCGCTCGCCGCCGCCAAGGCGACCGGCCTGCCGGCGCTGTCGGACGATTCCGGCCTGTGCGTCGACGCGCTTGATGGCGCGCCCGGCGTCTACACCGCCAACTGGGCCGAAACCCCGGATGGCAGCAGAGATTTCGGCATGGCCATGCAGCGCACCGAAGTGGCGTTGCAGGAGGTCGGCGCGGCCTTGCCGCAACAGCGCAAGGGACGCTTCGTTGCCGTCATCTGTCTGGCGTTTCCCGACGGCGAGGCCGAATATTATCGCGGTGAGGCCGAAGGCACGCTGGTCTGGCCACCGCGCGGCGAACTCGGCTTCGGTTACGACCCGGTCTTCCTCCCCGACGGCTTCGAAAAGACCTTCGGCGAAATGAGCGCCGAGGAAAAGCACGGCTGGAGGCCCGGCCAGCCGACGGCGCTGTCGCACCGCGCTCGCGCTTTCCAGAAGTTCGCTAAAGCGAGATTGGGCTCGGCATGAGCATCCTGCTCGACCGGACGCCCGGCTTCGGCGTCTATGTTCATTGGCCGTTCTGCGCGGCCAAGTGCCCCTATTGCGACTTCAACAGCCATGTCCGCCACCAGCCGGTCGATCAGGACCGCTTCGCCAGTGCCTTCGAGGCCGAGCTGGCGACGATGCGCGAACGCACCGGGCCGCGCGAGGTGACCAGCGTTTTTCTCGGCGGCGGCACGCCGTCGCTGATGAAGCCGGAAACCGTGGCCAGGGTTCTTGACGCCGTGGCGAAGAACTGGACTGTGCCTGACGGCATCGAGGTGACGCTGGAGGCCAATCCGTCCTCGGTCGAGGCCGAACGCTTTCGCGGCTACCGGGCAGCCGGCGTCAACCGCGTGTCGCTCGGCGTGCAGGCGCTGAATGACAAGGATTTGCGCTTCCTCGGCCGGTTGCACAATGTCGAAGAGGCCCTGCACGCCATCGGCCTCGCGCGGGAAATATTCCCGAGGCTGTCCTTCGACCTCATCTATGCCCGGCCCGGCCAGACGCCGGAGGCTTGGGCATCGGAGCTGGAACAGGCGATCGGCCATGCCGCCGACCATCTGTCACTCTACCAGCTGACCATCGAGGAGGGCACGCCGTTCCACGCGCTGCATGCGGCGAAAAAATTCATCATTCCCGACAATGACCACGCCGCCGACCTCTATGCGCTGACGCAGGAGATTACATCGGCGCATGGTTTGCCGGCTTACGAGATTTCCAATCACGCAAGGCCGGGTGCCGAGAGCCGGCACAACCTCACCTATTGGCGCTATGGCGAATATGTCGGCGTCGGGCCGGGCGCGCATGGCCGCTTCGTCGAGAATGGCCGCCGCACGGTGACGATCGCCGAGCGGATGCCGGAAACCTGGGCCAATCTGGTCGAAGCCAAGGGCCATGGCGTCACCGGCGGCGAAATCCTGACGCGTTCGGAAGAGGCCGACGAATTCCTGCTGATGGGCCTGCGGCTCGCCGAAGGCATCGACCTCTCCCGCTACGAAACGTTCTCCGGACGCGGCCTGTCGTCAGCACGGCTGTCGATGCTGCAGGGAGAGGGGCTGGTGGCGCCGATCGGCAATTCGCGCCTGCGCGCCACGGCCGCCGGCATGATCGTGCTCGACGCCGTGGTCGCCGATCTGGCGCGGTAGGCAGGTAGCTTTGCCTGCGCCAAGCTCCTCCCGCCTCGTCATCCACGGGCGGAACGACGCGAAGCGGCGCGCAGACCCGAGGATCCATGCCGCGACGGCTGCTGCGGGGCGTCACGGTCCAGAATGGGCATGCCTGCTCTGCCACTTGTCCCGTTCAAACAATAGATTTCGTTGCCGGCGCATCTTCTCCACGCCAGCTTTCCAAATTCTGCACCGTAGCGAAATTCAGAAGTCACGGAATGGATCCTCGGGTCTTCGCGACGTCGCTTCGCTCCTGCTCCGCCCGTGGATGACGAAGGTGGGGAAGCCTCGTCCAATCTCCGAAGCTTAGGATTACACTTCTGAAGGCACGCGTTTCACGGTATCTCGGTTGAGACCTCATCCGCAAAGGCCACCGGCATGAACCTGACCGTATCCTCCTGGCAATTCTGGGCATTGCTCTCAGCTGCGTTCGCTGCCCTGACGGCGATCTTCGCCAAGGTTGGCATCGAGAACATCAATTCCGATTTCGCCACCTTCATCCGCACGGTCATCATCCTGATCGTGCTCGGTGCCATCCTGCTTGCCAGCGGCCAGTTCCAGTCGCCGGCCACGATCTCGGCAAAGACTTGGGCTTTCCTAGGCCTGTCCGGTCTGGCGACCGGCGCGTCATGGCTCTGCTACTTTCGCGCCCTGAAGATCGGCAATGCGGCGCAGGTGGCGCCGATCGACAAGCTAAGCGTCGTGCTTGTGGCGGTGTTTGGCGCGGCCTTTCTCGGCGAGCGGTTGTCCGGAGCGAATTGGCTTGGCGTCGCTCTTATCGCGGCGGGCGCGGTGCTGGTCGCCTATCGAGGCTAGTTGCGCGCCGTTGCGGGCATTCTTTGTTTCAAGACGGGTGATGAAGATATCGAAGCGATTGGGCATCGTCCGGTCAGTGCTCCGTCGTGCTATCGGGTTTGTTGTCGGAAAGCCTGACGTTGGTCGGCAAAGCGCTCACGGCTCGCTCTTTGGCCAGGCTGTGCTCGGTCTTGGCAGATAGGCGCTTGTCCCTGGGCGCGGCACCGCGCTTGCGGCCGGCATAGTAGGGCTCGAAAGCGTCCTGTATCTTCAGGCTGTCCATCCTGTCCTCCTCCGGAATCAGGGGGCTAATCTGCCAACGCCGGTTTGGTTCCCCACTGTGGCAAAGGAAAGGCGAATTCCTTACATCGGCGTCAGCTTTTGCAAGCCCGCGTCAGCCGTGCCAAACAGGGCTGAATGGAGAAGTCATCGGTGACCGCAGAGACGAGCAAGCGCAGCTATGTGGTCGGGCAGACCGAGATCGCGGCACGGCCATTGGAGCCGGCGCTCTATCTGGTGGCGACGCCGATCGGCAATCTCGCCGACATCACGCTGCGCGCGCTGGAGACGCTGGCCGCTGCCGACATCGTCGCCTGCGAAGACACGCGGGTGTCGCGCGTGCTGCTCGACCGCTACGGCATTCGCCGCCGCACCACGGCCTATCATGAACACAAT
>NZ_RZQI01000448.1:0-4813 GCF_003998335.1 Mesorhizobium sp. M7A.F.Ca.CA.002.05.1.1
GAATGCAGCGGGCCGCTCAGCGTGTCGGCGCCAAGTGCCTGCGCGCAGTCGATCGCCCATTTCATATAGTCGACACCGGCCTTGCGCGTCGCCGCGTCGGCCGAGATCAAATTCATCGCCGGATCGCCCATGGCCGAAACCGAGGTCCGCTCCAGTCCGATGCGGTCGAGCAGATCGCCGAGTTTTTTATAATCGTCCGGCGCGCCGGCGAAGATCGGTATCTCGACGCCATCGAAGCCCGTTGCCTTGATGTCGCGCAACAGCGGCTCGTGTTTCTTCGACACGGCCGTCGTCCACAAGAACATGCACATGCCGATTTTCATCGACGCCCCTCCCCTTGAATCCCCCGGCCGCCTCTATTTCAGAGCTTCGTCCACGCCCCATTCTTCTTCGACGACTTCACGCAGGCCTCGATGAAGGCCATGCCTTCTACGCCGTCCTGGATGGTCGGGAAGACGACATCCTTGGGCGGCTTGCCACCCTTGCGGCGTGCCGCCCGGATGGCGCGTGCGGCCTCCTGGTAGATGTTGGCGAAACCTTCGAGGTAGCCCTCGGGATGGCCCGACGGCACGCGGCTGACACGGCCCGCCACCGGCAGTGCGCCGGCGCCGTTGCGGGTGATCAATTGCTTCGGCTGGCCGAACGGCGTGTACCAGAGATAGTTCGGGTCGGCCTGCACCCATTCCAGCCCACCCTTGGAGCCATAGATGCGCAGCTTCAGCCCGTTCTCGTGGCCGGGCGCCACCTGGCTTGCCCAGATCATGCCCTTGGCCGGATGCGTCTTGCCGATAGGCTTGAAGCGCAGCATGACGTTGACGTTGTCATCGAGAAGCCGGCCCGGCACGAAGGCGTCGAGATCGGCCGACAGGGAGTCCAGTTCCAGCCCCGAGACGAAGCGGGCGAGGTTGTAGGCATGCGTGCCGATATCGCCCAGCGCGCCGCCGGCGCCTGCCTGCTTGGGGTCGGAGCGCCACGCCGCCTGCTTCTGGCCTGTCGCGGCCAAATCCTCGGTCAGCCAGTCCTGCGGATATTCGGACTGCACGATGCGGATGTCGCCGAGAACACCTTTGGCGACCATTTCGCGTGCTTGCCGGATCATCGGATAGGCGGTGTAGTTGTGCGTCAGCACGAACACCTTGCCGGTCTTCTCGACTATCGCCGCAAGCTTTTTCGCCTCGGCCAGCGTCGTCGCCAACGGCTTGTCGCAGATGACGTGGATGCCGGCCTCGAGGAAAGCTTTTGCTGCCGGCACATGGACATTGTTGGGCGTGACGATGGCCACTGCCTCGATGCCGTCGGGGCGCTTCGCCTCGGCCTTGGCCATCTCGGCATAGGATGCATAGCTGCGTGCGGGGTCGAGCCCCAGTTCGGCGGCCGAGGCCTTGGCACGGGCCGGGTCGGCTGACAAAGCACCGGCAACCAGCACGAAATCATTGTCCAGCCGCGCCGCGATCCGGTGCACCGCGCCGATGAACGCGCCTTGCCCGCCGCCGACCATGCCGTAGCGGATCGGGCCGCCTCCCGTTTCCGACTTCGATGCGCCGACCATATCTTGCTCCTCGCTGTTGCTCACCTCCCCCTTGAGGGGAGGTCGATCCGCGCAGCGGATCGGGTGGGGTCGTTGAGGCAGAGCTCGGCATGAACCGACCCCTCCCGGCCCTTCGGGCCACCCTCCCCTCGAGGGGGAGGGGAAACCGCGCTAGATGCCCATCATGGCGCGCAGCATCTTCTTGTCGGTGGTGCCGGCGGCGAAGTCGTCGAATGCCTTTTCGGTCACCCGGATGATATGGTGCTCGATGAAAGGCGCGCCTTCGGCCGCACCATCCTCCGGATGCTTCAGGCAGCACTCCCACTCCAGTACCGCCCAGGAATCATAATTGTACTGCGTCAGCTTGGAAAAGATGCCGCCGAAATCCACCTGTCCATCGCCCAGCGAACGGAAGCGCCCGGCGCGGTTGGTCCAGCTCTGGTAGCCGGAATAGACGCCTTGCCGGCCGGTCGGGTTGAACTCGGCGTCCTTGACGTGAAACGCCTTGATGCGCTCGTGATAGATGTCGATGAATTCTAGATAGTCGAGCTGCTGCAGCAGGAAGTGCGACGGATCGTAGTTGATATTGCAGCGCTTGTGGCCGCCGACCGCGTCGAGGAACATCTCGAAAGTGGCGCCGTCGAACACGTCCTCAGAGGGGTGAATTTCATAGCCGACATCGACGCCGTTGTCCTCGTAGACGTCGAGGATCGGCTTCCAGCGTTTGCCGAGCTCGCCAAACGCTTCCTCAATGAGTCCAGCCGGTCGCTGCGGGAACGGATAGAGGTAAGGGAAAGCCAGCGAGCCGGTAAACGACACTGAAGCATTCAGGCCCAGATTGCGCGATGCTTTAGCGCCGAACTTCATCTGCTCGACAGCCCACTCCTGCCGGGCTGCGGGATTGTTGTGCACCGACGGCGGCGCAAAGCCATCCATCTGCGCGTCATAGGCTGGATGAACCGCGACCAACTGCCCCTGCAGATGCGTCGACAGTTCGGTGATCTCGACGCCCGCGTCAGCGCAGATGCCCTTCACCTCATCGCAATAGGCCTTGGAAGAAGCCGCCTTCTTGAGGTCGAACAGCCGCGCGTCCCAGGTCGGGATCTGCACGCCCCTGTAGCCGAGACCGGCCGCCCATTTGGTGATCGACGCCAGTGAGTTGAACGGCGCGGCGTCGCCCGCGAACTGCGCCAGAAACAGCCCAGGGCCCTTCATTGTCGTCGGCATCGCATCCTCCCTCATTTCTCTCTCGACCGAGCATAGCGCCGATTGGAAGCAGGGCCAGCCACTTTGGTCTTTTCTCAACGGGTGCTTGCACGCACCGCCATTCTGGTATTACCAAATGTGGAAATTTGGTCAAGCCGCGCAATGCGCCATCAAGACCCCAAAATCACCTGTTGCAGGCCTATATATCTCAATATAATCAATGAAATAATCTACAGAGAAAGTTGCACCCCAGCGCTTCTTGCCGATCTGGAGAATTTGCTGTAGACCTCGCCTCAGGCCCAATTGGTCGAACCAGTTTGCGAAAAAAGGCTGGGAACGCCTTGGGGAGGAACCTTTGTGTCGCCTTTTGGCGATGCATGTCGCAGGCGAACCATAGAGACGATTTGGGAAGGACAGACCATGCATCTTTCGACGCACAACTGGATGCGCGCGGAACCCTTGGAGACGACGCTCAAGCGCATCAAGAAATTCGGCTATGAGTCGATCGAGATTTCCGGCGAGCCCGAGCAGTACAAGACCAAGGAGACCCGGGCGCTGCTGAAGGAGCATGGTATTCGCTGCTGGGGCGCGGTGACCCTGATGCTGGGCGAGCGCAACCTTGCCGCCAGGAACCAGGGCCAGCGCGAGCGTTCCGTTCAGTATGTCAAGGACGTGCTGACCATGGTCAGCGAACTCGATGGCGAGATCATCACGCTGGTTCCGGCCACCGTCGGCAAGGTGGTGCCTGACGGGACCGAAGAAGAGGAATGGAAGTGGGTCGTCGACGCCACCCGTGAATGCTTCACCCACGCCAAGAAGGTCGGCGTCAAGATCGCTGTCGAACCCCTCAACCGCTTCGAGACCTATCTGTTCAATCGCGGCGCCCAGGCACTGGCGCTGGCTGACGCGGTCAGCCCCGAATGCGGCGTGTGCCTCGACGCTTACCACATCCACATGGAAGAATTTAACGTCCATGACGCGATCCGGCAGGTCGGAAAGCGCCTGTTCGACTTCCACGTCGCCGACAACAACCGGTTTGCCGCCGGCCTCGGCCAGATCGACTGGCCGAAGATCGTCGCCACCTTGCGCGAGATCGGCTACGACGGCGCGCTGACCAATGAGTTCGTCGCGCCCGTCGACCGGACGCCGGCAGCCCCCTATCCCGACATGGTCGAGCGCAATCCGGTCGACATCTCGCCCGAGCAGCTGAAGTTCATCCAGGACCACGGCTCCAGCGTGCTCACCGAGAAATTCTACACCGACCAGATGCGCATCAACGCCGAAACGTTGCTGCCGCTGATCAAGTAGCCGACTGCCTCTGGGAAATTCGCCCTTCCGCCCTGACCGGCGGCGGGGCTGGGGAAGAATATGCGTATCAAGTCCGTCCAAGCCTGGTGGATCCGCGTTCCGATCGAAGCCGCTCGGCAGCACCGCAGCGACTTCGGTCAGGTGACGACCTTCGACGCCGCCATCCTGCGCATCGAAACCGATGACGGGCTGGTCGGCTGGGGCGAAGGCAAGAACGCCGCCGGCAGTGCCGGCAGCTACGGTGCACTCGTCCACATGCTGAACCATGAGGTCGGGCCTCAGCTGGTCGGCCGCGATCCGGCGGATATCGGCGTCATATGGGAGATGCTCTACAATGGCGTGCGCCACGACAGCGCCGCGCGCGGCGGCCACGCCATGCCGCAACTGGCGCGGCGCGGCATGAGCATCGCTGCCATCAGCGCCGTCGACATCGCGCTGTGGGACATTCTTGGCAAATCGCTTGGCGTTCCGGTCTGGCGGCTGCTGGGCGGCCGCAAGCTCGATCGCATGCCGGCTTACGCGTCCGGCGGCTGGGCGGCTGCCGACGCCATCGGCGAGCAGTTGAAATCCTACATCGCCAAGGGCGGTTTCAGGGCACTGAAGATGCGGGTTGGCGCCATGGATGGCGCGGCGCACATTTCGGCCGGCCGCGTGCGGGCCGCACGGCAGGCGCTCGGCCGCGATGTCGAACTGATGGTCGACGCGCACGGCACCTACACGGTGGCCGAGGCCAAGCGCTTCATCCACCTTGTCAACGATCTGGACCTCGCC
>NZ_RZQI01000449.1:0-4806 GCF_003998335.1 Mesorhizobium sp. M7A.F.Ca.CA.002.05.1.1
CGGCAAGACGACGCTGGCGCAGATCATGGCGCGCGAACTCGGCGTCAATTTCCGCTCGACCTCGGGTCCCGTCATCGCCAAGGCCGGTGATCTTGCCGCGCTGCTGACCAATCTCGAGGAAGGCGACGTGCTGTTCATCGACGAGATCCATCGGCTGAGCCCGGCGGTGGAGGAGATCCTTTATCCGGCGATGGAGGATTTCCAGCTCGACCTGATCATCGGCGAAGGACCGGCGGCGCGTTCGGTCAAGATCGACCTTGCCCGCTTCACGCTCGTCGCCGCCACCACGCGGCTCGGCCTGCTCACCAATCCGCTGCGCGACCGTTTCGGCATTCCGGTACGGCTCAATTTCTACACGGTCCAAGAGCTGGAGCAGATCGTGCGGCGCGGCGCCCGCATCCTGCAAATGCCGCTTGGCGACGACGGTGCGCTGGAGATCGCGCGGCGTGCGCGCGGCACGCCACGCATCGCCGGCCGGCTCTTACGCCGTGTGCGCGATTTCGCCTCGGTGGCCGGCGACGGCCATGTCGACCGCAAGATCGCCGACGAGGCGCTCACCCGGCTGGAGGTCGATGCGCTCGGCCTCGACGCGCTCGACCGGCGGTATCTCAGCATGATCGCGCGCAATTTCGGCGGCGGGCCGGTCGGCATCGAGACGATCGCCGCCGGCCTGTCAGAGCCGCGCGATGCCATCGAGGACATCATCGAGCCCTATCTGATCCAGCAGGGCTTCATCCAGCGCACACCGCGCGGCCGCATGCTGACGGCCAATGCCTGGCGCCATCTCGGCCTCGACGCGCCGAAGGATCTGGCGCAGCAGCAGATCAACCTGTTCCAGGAAGAGTAATTTTCCAGTGCGCCGCCCCGTCGTCTCGGGCATTGGCTCAGCATTGCGTCGGTACGTTTTTTGAATGCGCCCGGAATCTTCTCGACCGATCTTGGCTGAGCGATCAATGCAGCCCGCGGATCACGTCCATTACATCCGGTTCGGCCTTGTCGCCGTTGAAGGCGTCGACGATGCCGAAGGCGCCGCCATAGCTCCACACCGCCCATGAGAAGCCGTGCGCTTCGGCGCGCCCGATCATGTCCCTGACATAGGCGGCCCGGTACTCGGCGGGCATCACATAGGCGTTGCCATATTCCTGGCGGATCATGCCGAACTCGCCCAGCGAGATGTTTTCCGGCTTGACGCCGTTGGCCTTCGCCCATGCCTCGACCTTTTTGAACGGCGCATCCATGAGGCCCAGCAACTTGTCGGGACTGTCCATGCTGGCGACCTGTTCGTCGAGATAGGCAAGCAGGCCGCTCTGCCGTGTCCACGGGGCCTCGGCCTTGATCCTGGCGCGGATGGTGTCGAGCGTCACGTCGAGCTGTGCCTTGGGCACCGCGGTCAACGGATAGGGCAGGCCAGTCACATAGGGGATGAAGTCGCCGGCCCAGGTCGCTCCCTGATGGGTGAGCAGGAACGGATCGTAGGAATGGAAGGTCCAGATGACGTTGTCGTCAGGGATCGCCTTCGGGTCGATCTTCTCCAGCGAGCTCGCCGCGGAATAGCAGGCGCCGGTCAGCACGAGGGTCAGTTTCGTCGCCGAGGATCGCGCCGCGGCGAACAGTTTGCGCTGGCGGTCCGGCCACAGGCTGGTGCCATCGCTGTCGCAGTCGACGATCGGTTCGTTCATCGGCTCGAAGGCAACCTGGGTGGGATCTTCGCCGGCCAGCGTGCGGGCCATCTTGCGGACCATCTCGACATAGGCGTCGAAGGTCCGCGGGTCGTCCATCACTTCAGCCATGCCGATCTTGCGGCTGCCGCCGGCCGGGATCAGGTGCATGTCGACGATAACCTTCAGGCCGGCGCGGTTGATCATGCGCACGGAGTCCAGCACGCTGGCATAGAGGTCGTCACGCAAGGCCACGGTCTGGTCGGACAGGAAAGGCGAAGGGTCGACCGGCATGCGCAGGAAATCGAGGCCGGCATCCTTCAGCGCCTTGAGGTCGTTCTCCCCAAGGAATTTGCGCCATTCCGGATAGGGCAGGATGGCTTCGGCGTCGCCCCACTGGTCTTCGCCGGGCCATGTGACCCATTGGTCGAGGTTGAGGCCGCGCTTCATCGAGAATGTCGCGGCCTGGCCAGGCAGCGCCAAAGCCACGAGCACGAACAGCGCCGCCGTCAAACTCTTGATCATCGCCGTCAACAGTGCCATCCGATGTTATGTTCCGCGGGAAACCGGTGCCTGGTCGGGGCTGAAAAAGGAAGCGCAATGGGCGATCATGGTGAATCGGCGACGCTGCTGGCCGGGCTTTCCGGCGCGCTGACCACGTTCGGCCATCGGCTGATGGCGCGGGTCTATTATGCCGACACCGATTTCTCCGGCGTCGTCTACCATGCGCGCTATCTCGAATTCTTCGAACGCGGTCGCTCCGACTATCTCCGGCTGACCGGCGTGCACCACACAGAGCTTGCCGATGGCAAGCATGGCGAAAGAATAGTCTGGGTGGTGCGCCGCATGGAGATCGACTTTCGCGGCCCCGCCCGCATCGACGACATCCTGACGGTCGACACCCGCACCGAGGAGATTTCCGGCGCGCGCATCTTCATGGCGCAGCAGCTCAAGCGTGGCGACGAACTGCTGGTCGAGGCCAAGGTCGAGGCGGCGATCATCGGTGAGAATGGCCGCCCAAGGCGTTTTCCCAGGGAATGGGTGGCGGCATTCATGCCGAGGGTGCGCTGATATTCAGGTGATGCCGGCCTGCAAACAGCAGCTTCCTGCGCTTCCCCGTTCTACCGCATCGCGGTAGAACTGTGCTCACGTACGAAAGTACGCTCCGCTCCGGTTCTCGGAATCTACCGCTTTCGGCTCGGCCTGACCTGAATCTCAGCACACCCTAGCGCAGCCATTGAATTGATGGCCTTGCCATTGGGCGTGGCAATGCGCCGCGCCTTATATACTAACCCATCCTTAACCATAACGGTTCATGAAGAGATTGGTGAAGATTGGCGTTATCGAACGCCTTCCTTTCACCAATATTTGCCCCGAAAAGGCCGATAACGGCACAGTTTGGGGTTGTTCCGGTAGCTTCGTGCGAACCGACCACAAGGGATGCCAGGGGCCAGCCGCCAGCTTCGCCCGGAAAATCTTAAGGACGTAACGATGGAAAATATCGCACTCGCCGACCCGGGCGCGCAATTGTCGGTTTGGTCGCTGTTCGTTTCGGCCAGCTGGGTTGTCAAGCTGGTCATGATCGGCCTGCTCTGCGCCTCGGTCTGGACCTGGGCGATCATCGTCGACAAGCTGGTTTCCTATGCCCGCATGCGGCTGGCGCTCAACCGGTTCGAACAGGTGTTCTGGTCGGGGCAGTCGCTGGAGGAGCTCTACCGCACGCTCGCCGACCGCAAGACCACCGGCATGGGCGCCATTTTCGTCGCCGCCATGCGCGAGTGGAAGAAGAGTTTCGAGAAGGGCGCCAAGTCGCCGCTCGGCCTGCAGACCCGCATCGACAAGGCGATGGACCTGGCGCTGACCCGCGAGATGGAAAAGCTGGAAGGCCGCCTAGGTTTCCTCGCCACCACCGGCTCGGCGGCACCTTTCATCGGCCTGTTCGGCACCGTCATCGGCATCATGACGTCGTTTCAGGCGATCGCCGGCTCCAAGAACACCAGTCTCGCAGTGGTTGCGCCGGGCATCGCCGAAGCGTTGCTGGCGACGGCCATCGGCCTGCTCGCCGCCATTCCGGCCGTCATCGCCTACAACAAGCTGTCGTCCGATGCGAGCAAGATAGCCGTGCGCATGGAAGGGTTCTCCGACGAGTTCTCCGCCATACTCTCGCGCCAAATCGATGAAAAAGTGGCCCCCAAGGCCTGAGGAGTAGCAGATGGGTATGTCCATGGGCATGGGAGGGCGCGGCGGGCGCGGCCACAGGCGGCGCGGCCGTCACCATGCACTGATGTCCGAGATCAACGTCACGCCGATGGTCGACGTGATGCTGGTGCTGCTGATCATCTTCATGGTCGCCGCACCGATGCTGACGGTCGGCGTGCCGATCGACCTGCCGGATACGCAGGCCAAGGCGATGAATGCCGACACGCAGCCGATCACCGTCTCGATCAACGCCGCCGGCCAGATCTATCTGCAGGAAACCGAGATCCCGATCGAGGAGCTGGTGGCCAAGCTGCAGGCGATCTCGAAGACCGGCTATGAGGAGCGCATCTTCATCCGCGGCGACAAGTCCACCGACTATGGCACGGCGATGAAGGTGATGGCCCGCATTTCGGCCGCTGGCTACAAGAACATCGGCTTGGTTTCACTGCAGGAACAGGACCAATAGACGCGCGATGAAGACCGGCCTCACCACATCGGTGATCTTGCATACGGCGGCGCTGACCTTCGGCCTGTTCACGCTGACGGCGCCGGCGGCACTTCCGTCGTCCGACGTCGAGTCGGTCGCGGTCGATATCGTGCCGATGGAAGCCATTGCGCAGACGTTGCAGGGCGACAAGAAGGCCGTGATGCATGAAAAGCCGGCACCTGTGCCGACGCAGCGCCCGGACATCGTTCCGGACGCGCAGAAGGTCGGTGAGAACAGCGTCGACACCGACAAGCCGATAACGCCGGAAGCCAAGCCGAAGCCCGTCGACACGACCTCGGCTCCGCCGCCCGCGCCGACCCCGATCGAAAAGCCGAAGCCCGAGGACGTGCCGAAGCCGCAGGAGAAGCCCAAGCCCACCCCGGCAACGGAAGTGGCGCCGGCGCCCACGCCCAAGGAAGAGGTCAAGCCCGAGCCGGTCAAGCAGGCCGACCCCAAGCCGAC
>NZ_RZQI01000450.1:0-4805 GCF_003998335.1 Mesorhizobium sp. M7A.F.Ca.CA.002.05.1.1
GATTTCGAGAAAGCCTGTTACCTTGCCCATAGTCCAGTTCCTGCTGTCCAGATGGTGCGCCTGGCGACGCCCTGCAGCTGGATCAGATGGGGCATCCCGTCCACACATGGGCCGCACCAAGTTGCCCAAAATTCGACTATGTACACTTGCCGGGCTCAAAGCTCGTGAGGGGCTCGCCATGCAGCCAGTTCTCGACTCTAATCGAAGGAGCCGGGGACTCCATCTGCAATACCACGTTGCGGTCCAAAGCTATTTCCAAAGGTTTCTGCACGAGCTGGTTTCCTCTCAGAGACGGCACACGGGTTCAGGGAGGAGCGCATCGCTCGTCTTGCCCCATTGAGTGCAGTCACAGTCACTCAGTCTCAAAAGCCATGCCAACGCGCTCAGCGCGCAGTTAGCGCCCATTGCTTCGAAAAACCTCGTCAGTGCCCAGATGTTGGTTGTAATGAACCTGACATTTGTCTGACGCTGTCAGCTTTTGGACACGCGATCACGCGCTTCGTGCCGCCAGATGGCCAGGCCGAGCCCTGTGTTGCCAGCGGTCGCTTCGATGATTGTACCGCCCCGCGCGTGCCACGCTGTTCGGCATTAACGATCATCGACAACGCAATGCGATCCTTGATCGATCCGCCGGGATTCTGGCTTTCGATCTTGACGAAGCGACGACACCTGCCGGTATCGAATCTCTTCAGTTCGACGACCGGCGTCTCCCCAATCAGATCGAGCACTGACAAATGGCGGACGCAGGCGAGAGGACGCCTTTGTCGACGGTCGGCGGAACATCTCGAGGCTCATGCGGCTGCGGTCTCCAGAATGTCGGCATAGTGCCGTTGCGCAATATCGGGATGCGAGCGCAGTCGGCTCTTCAGCAGTTGCGGAACAGGGGATTGTCGGGGTCGCTGGCGGGGCACCCGCTTCGGCAGCCAGTTCAGGCGGCAGGTCAAGAAACCGTATGTCGGCATCAAGCCGCGCGCCGAAGAAGAAGGGAATAGAAACAGTGCCCTTCGAAAGACCCAGGGCGACGGAAATCATTGCATCGGGCGAGTTCATGCGCCTGAAGCAGCGCTGGCTGCAACTGCTTCATAGCGACAGGCGGGCGGAGACTCTAGCGGGGCTTTCGCCGCTTGGTTGATTGAGGCTCTCGACGAAGCCACTAAGATTCGGCGGCCGATAATAGCTTGCTGCTCATTGGGACGCCGACCAACGCCGGGATTGAGAAAGGCAACCCTGCCCCACAAGGCGGGTGTCACACGTGCGGTGCGTCCGCTCGTCGCGCCGGATGGTCTTTGAGACCTGGGTTCACGGCTATTCAGATGCACCCCTGTCGGCTTTTCGGTGCAGGCCGCCAGGCGGCGTGTTGCAGCAGCGGTAATTAGTTTGAGAGCGTGCGAGCACGGGCTGCATAGTGAGATCATTTGCCGGCGTGGGGACCAAGGTGTGGCGCAGCCTTAGAGAACTCAACACCGAGACCGGAGCAACGGAGACGGCTCTTTCGTCGAGACAGTTTAATTGGAAGGCCGAGAAGCACCGGCTGGGTAGCGTCACGCCGCATCATTCTTTGCGGAGCTGGAGCGCGCGGGATCGCTGGAGCGGCTGGTGAAAGCGGTTGCCGGGGCGCACGCCAACAACAACACGTGAGCTGGCGCCTCGTGTGGCAAAAGGAGGGGGCGAGAGCCCATGGCCTGCAATGAAGCGATCAAGCATTGCGATCGTGGAACCAAGCTGCCTAGTCGACCATCCGGACCGCGGCCTTCAAGCCAGCTCGCCTTGGAATCGGCCTTCCAGGAATCACCGTCAAGGCCGACTCACGACCTTTTCGCCATGAGCCGCGAAGAGGGCATTCCGCCGGAAGCCGATGGCTGCCTTCTCTCGTTCATCGACGGCTATGTGGTGAGCGGCCATGTGCCGGTCGGCACGGTCAACAAGCTCTTGACCGAGCGGCCCGACATCAAAGGGCATGACGCTGCCCGGCATGCCGATGGGCTCCCCCGGCATGAGTGGCACGAAGGAAGCGCCCTTCGAGATTCTCGAAATCCGAAAGTCTGACGCGACCGGCGGCATCTACGCCACGGAATAGGAGGCTTCGATGATGGAATGCATGAGCGGCATGATGATGTTCGGCACGGGCCTGGTGTGGCTGCTTGTCGTCGTCGTGCTCGTCCTCGGGACGGCCGCGCTGATCAAATACCTGTTCTCCAGCGGCGGCAAAGGAGAAGGGCGTCGGTCCTCTTATCGATGCGTGGCCGCGGCAGGCCTCGGATTGGTCTGGACATTGCCTTGGCTCGCCAACCGGATGGCCGCGCCCCGGCCGCGGCGATAGCGCTAGGCAAGACGGTTTTAGCCAGGCGAAGGTCAGCGCGATTGGAAAGCCCGCTGCCTTCGGGACGCATGCCGGCGCCGGGACCGGCCGCGGTCGTCGGCGGCGGCTACCAGAGCGACATGCCGGGCTTCGGGAATGTCCTCACCGACGAGGAGATCCGGGCCGTTCTGGCCTTCATCAAAAGCACATGGCCCGAGCGGGAACGCGCCTATCAGGCAGATGAGCCGCCGGGAGCGGGAGCAGACACAGTGAGACCAATCCTAGCCGCGGAGCCCTCGAACGCCCCCAACCGGAATGCATTGTCCATGAAAGCGAAACCGTCGCTTGCGATTCAATTTCTGGCGCTGATCCTCGGGACCTCCGCGCTGGCCCACCATCCGGGCGCCGATCTCGACAAGATGAGGGACAGCGCGGAGAGGTTCTTCCAGGCGATCGACGAGCAGGCCGCGCCGCCTTTCGAACTGGCCGACGCGGACGGAAGGGCCGTCCGCCTTCCGATCTCTCCGACAAGATCGTGGTGCTCTACTTCATGACGAGGTAACCTTGGAAGAAGAAGGCGACGGCCACTGGCGGCAGGATGGCAAGCACGCTGGCCGCAAAAAGCGGCCCATACTCATAGAAGCGGGCCGGTTCTGTCGCAAATCGTGCTTTTGGCCACAACTGGACGCTTTCGCGCGCTTATGGACCAGCTCACATGACAGGGCTCGACGTGCCCCGGGGTGGCGCCCTACTTCCACGCTCGCACTGTCACACTCCCGCCGAAAGGCGGGTTTAGTGAGTTATGGCAGTGACTGTGCCACCAGTCCAAACGTCGAGTTTCGCGGCAACTTCGACGCTTTCCTTAGCTGACTTGCCCAAAACCAG
This sequence comes from Mesorhizobium sp. M7A.F.Ca.CA.002.05.1.1, assembly GCF_003998335.1. Classification (NCBI taxonomy): domain Bacteria; kingdom Pseudomonadati; phylum Pseudomonadota; class Alphaproteobacteria; order Hyphomicrobiales; family Phyllobacteriaceae; genus Mesorhizobium; species Mesorhizobium sp. M7A.F.Ca.CA.002.05.1.1. The sequence goes on from NZ_RZQI01000450.1 coordinate 3,185, forward strand.
CGCGGCCAAAGCATACTGCTTGCCGCTCCCGATGGCATAATATTCACCTTTCACGGGATCACTTGGCAGCCAATTGCCGTCCAACAATACGGCTTCCCCATTTTTGCGCACTATCAGCGCCTCAAATTCAAAATTGTCGTCGTTGCGCGGCACAGGAATATCAGAAACATCCATGCCCTTCTCAACCCAGTCTCGAACGGCCTTTGGAATACCCAAGGACGAAGAGGAAACGCCGATGAGTGTGCCGTCGCATAAGCGAAACACCTTCGTTTTCTCACCGACGGATACTGAGTCAAAACCCAAGGCTCGGCCGTCGCCAGCCATGGTTCCGTTCCTGTAAGCTATTGTTGTCATTGGCACCCTTCTATCGCTGCATCAAACTTCAGGACCTTGCGCATGTCCCCTGTGTCAAGGTCACTGACCGACGGCCTATTTGCCTGATACACGATACAGGCTGCGCTCCTTGAGTTCGCGCACGGGTGGCCGTCATCTTGCCGCCTTCGCGCAATGCCTTGAACAGGCCGAGTCTGTCCCCCAGCGGGAATGACAACCACCTCCATGTCGTTGAAACGCAGGAAATCCGTCACTTTGCCTCGTCGGTAACGGGCGGAGCCGGAGCGGTCGTCACCGGGCAAGCGCGGTCGCAGTAGGTATCCTGGGCAGCCCGTCAGACATGGATGGCTTCGGTTGTGTCATGCGACTTCTTGTTGGTCGGTCACGTGTTTCCGGATAACCAGCATGCGCTGTGCCAAATGAGAAAACCATTTAAAGTCAATCCAGCAGATCTGACTGTATTCCGACATTGTCGGAAATTGGACATCGCCGAACGCGGGCGCTCGGGGCTTGTGATGATACTTGGGCGTGCTGCTTCGGAGGAGGGATGCGCCTCGTACCGGCCGCGAAGCCTTCCTGCATTTAAGGCGCCAGATCAATTGAACGCGATGCCGGGCAGCGTCGCAGCGGCTAAGCCAGCCACTCGCATTGCTCCCTGACAGGATGGTGCCGATCCTGCTGAGATCGCATGCTGGCGCGACGTTGCTTTGCGGCCACCGTCGCGCCTGCCCGTGAACTGTTCGCGCCTGTGCTCATGCTCGCCTTGACACCCTCGATGGGTCCATCCGGGATGGTCAACCATCCGGAACATAGCGGGCAGGCGGGCATCTTCACCAGCAGTCTCTGTGTCGCTCTCGTGGCGGCAAACAAGATCGAGGCTGGCGGGGTGATGATCAACGGTCCTCGAACCATCGATTTTGATCGCGGTGGCCGTTCAGTGCGTTCAAGCACGAGGCGCCGTTAGACGGCACCGCAGCATCATAGCGAAGTGCCATGCAGGACGACTCCCTGCAGCATCGTCTCGCGCAGCCAAACACTTGCCGGATCACTGTTGTGAACGGCCGGGCGTTTGACGGCCTGTGACGCGAAAAGGCAACGGAAGATCTAGCATTTATGGGGGAAATGTTTTTTCGGAGTGCTTGACCCGCAGGAAGGGCAGGGCATGACTGCCTATCGCCCGACCCGGCAAGGCCGCACTCATGACCGGCTGGGCTCGGTTAATCCTGCATGCCGCGCCCATGAGGTTACTTGTCCGGAGTGCGTCGAGCACAACGAGGAGATGTAGTTC
>NZ_RZQI01000044.1:0-14746 GCF_003998335.1 Mesorhizobium sp. M7A.F.Ca.CA.002.05.1.1
CGGGGCCGCGGCCGGCTGCGCCGGCGCTTCCATGTCCAGTTCGGTCACTTTCTCGTCTATCTTGGCTACCGCGTTCATGCTGCTGCGCCCTCTATATTCTTCACTTTTTCAATGGACGGCGTCTCGTCGTCGGTCAGGTTGCGGACCATCGCCTCAAGCCCTTCGATGAGGACGCGACGGGCTTCCGGCTTCACGCCGACCAGCGATTCCTCATAGACTTCTCCGGCAATGCTCTTGATCACGGCGTAGGCATCGCTTGCCTTGGGCGTCAGGAAGATCATGCGGACGCGACGATCGGCGGCGTCGGACCGACGCTCGATCCAGCCTCCCTCTTCCATGCGGTCGACCAGGCGCGAAACGCTGATCGGCTCGATTTCGAGAAGTTCGGCCAGCCGCGCCTGCGCGACACCGTCTTCCTTGGCAACGCGGACCAGAAGCCGCCATTGCGCCGAAGAAAGCCCCAAGCCACTGGCCCTCGCCTCGAAGCGCTTGCGCATCAAGCGCTGCACGTCGTGGATCAAGAAGCCCAATCTGTCGATGCCATCGGAAACCATGAGCGAGATATATAATAAGCGTGCTTACTATTCAAGACGCCGCGTTGCACGAGAAGCCGGCAAATGTGCATGGCAGCTTTGCCGGACCAATCATGGTTAGCGATTTGCGAACGCATGATGGCCGCGCCGCCTCTACACTGGTCGCGTCTGGCATATTGATGTACAGCCGCTGAACAGGATCGGGGGATCAACGCATGCCGACGCTTTACGCTCTCAAGCCGGCCTTCCAGGGTCGACTGCGGCCGCTGGTCAACCGGCTGGCGGCAATCGGGGTCACGGCAAACAGCATAACCATCCTGGCGGCCGCGATGTCGATAGCCGCCGGCGCGGCCATTGCGATCTGGCACGAATGGCGCTGGCTGCTGTTGCTTATCCCCGCGGTGATGTTCGTGCGCATGGCGTTGAATGCCGTGGACGGCATGCTGGCGCGCGAGCATGGCCAAGCCTCGACGCTTGGCATGTATCTGAACGAGTTGTGCGACGTCGTTTCGGACCTCGCGCTGATTCTCCCTTTTGCCGTCTTTCCCGAATTTGGCGCATGGGGCGTCGTCGCCTTCGCGATATCGGCCGTGCTGACCGAGTTCGCCGGCGTGCTCGGCATCGCTGCCAAGGTCGGGCGTAATTATGCCGGGCCGTTCGGCAAGAGCGACAGGGCGCTGGCGCTCGGCGTCGTCGCCACGCTGTGTGCCGCCGGGCTGTGGCCGGCATCGATAACGCCGTTTGTGTTTCCGGCCATGGCAACGCTTTCGCTGCTGACCGCCATAAACCGGATACGCGCCGGCATTATTGGCAGCGCCAGCTGAGCATCGAGGCTCGCCATGCCGCCAGAGGGGAAGACCATGATGCACGAACCGATCGCCGCCGCGGCCACGGAAAGCCTTGCGCGGCAAGCACAGGAGCGGGTTTTCCGCAGCCATGACGGGACGGAGATCTTCTACCGATTCTGGCCGGCGGCCTCCGCCGATGCCAAGGGCGCAGTGGTGCTCTTCCATCGCGGCCACGAGCATGGCGGCCGCATGGCCCATCTCGTCGATGAATTGCAGATGCCGGACCACGCCTTCTATGCCTGGGATGCCCGCGGCAATGGCCGCTCGTCCGGCGAGCGCGGCTATGCGCCCTCCTTCTCGGCGCTGGTGCGCGACATCGACTGCTTCATGCGCGAGACCGCTGCCAGGGATGGCTTTGCCACTCGGGATATCGCGCTGATCGCACAATCCTTCGGCGCCGTGCTGGCTGCCGCCTGGGTGCATGACTATGCGCCGAAGCTGCGCGCCATGGTGCTGGCCTCACCGGCCTTCTCGGTAAAACTCTACGTGCCCTTCGCCAAGGAGGGCATCGCACTCTGGCAGAAGATCAAGGGCCGCTTCTTCGTCAATTCCTACGTCAAGGCGAAATTCCTGACCCATGATCCCGTGCGCATCGCCTCTTTCGAGAGCGATCCGCTGATCACGCGGCCGATCGCCTCCAACATACTGGTCGAACTCTACCAGCATGCCGCACGCATCGTCAGTGACGCCCGCGCCATCACCGTGCCGACGCAGCTTCTGCTTTCGGCAGCGACTGGGTCGTGCGCCACGGCCCGCAGCATGAGTTCTTCGTCAATCTCGGCAGCCGCACCAAGGAACGCCATGTGCTGCCTGGTTTCTTCCACGACACGCTGGGCGAGCGCGACAGGGCGCAGGCCCTCGACCTGATCCGGCCATTCCTGGCCAGGCAGTTCGAGGCAGCCGATGCGCCGGTCGACCTGAAGCAGGCGGACATCGCCGGCTACACACGCGACGAGGCCGATAGGCTTGCCTCGCCGCTCGCTCTGATGTCGCCAAAGGGCCTCTATTGGGCATTCAGCCGTGCCTCCATCCGCATGGGCGCCTGGGTCTCGCAAGGTATGAAGGCCGGCGTGACCACCGGCTTCGATTCCGGCTCGACGCTCGACTACGTCTACGAGAACAATGCGCGCGGGCTTACGCCTCTTGGCCGCGTCGTCGACCGCATTTTCCTGGAGGCCATTGGCTGGCGCGGCATCCGCCAGCGCAAGCTGCATCTCGAAGAGCTCATCGGCTCTTGCCTGGCGACGCTCAAGGCCGCTGGCCGGCCGGTGCACATTCTCGACATCGCGGCCGGCCATGGCCGCTATGTTCTCGATGCCATCGTGAAGAGCCCCGATCAGCCGGCGAGCGTTCGCCTGCAGGATTATTCCGACCTCAACGTCGAGCTTGGCCGCAAGCTGATCGCCGAGCGGCAATTGCCGGCTGATGTCTCATTCCAGCGCGCCGACGCCTTCGATGCCGACATGCTCGCATCGATCGATCCGGCTCCGGATCTTGCCATCGTTTCCGGCCTTTACGAGTTGTTCTCCGACAATGCGATGATAGCCCGCTCGCTCGGTGGATTGGCCAGCGCCATGCAGCCGGGAAGCCTGTTGCTCTACACCAACCAGCCCTGGCATCCGCAGCTCGAGATGATCGCCCGCAGCCTGACTTCGCATCGCGGCGGCGAGGCCTGGGTGATGCGGCGGCGCACGCAGGGTGAGATGGACCAGCTCGTCGAAGCCGCCGGTTTCGAAAAACTCGACCAGCGCATCGACCAATGGGGCATCTTCACCGTCTCGGTCGCGCGGCGCCGCTGAACAGCATGGTCTCATCGCCTGCCCCCACCGCGCGCACCGAGCCTTATGGACGGGTGATCGTCAGGGCGGCGCTGTGGCTGGCCTTCCTGGCGCCGTTCTTCTATCTCAGCTACGGCTTCGCCAACTGGCTGGCCTCGCGGCGCGACGAGGTCGGCAGCATCGTGTTCTCGTGGGAACACAGCATTCCGTTCGTCGCCTGGACCATCGTGCCCTATTGGTCGATCAATCTGTTCTATGGCCTGTCGCTGCTGCTCAACAACGACAAGCAAGGCGTCGACCGCCTGGCCGGGCGCTATCTCACCGCGCAGGTCGTCGCCGTTATCTGCTTCATCCTGTTCCCGCTGACCGCGACATTCGTGCGACCGGCGACGACCGGCCTGCCGGGCTTCCTGTTTGCCGTGCTCGGCGGTTTCGACAAGCCGTTCAACCAGGCACCCTCGCTGCACATCGCCCTTTTGGTGATCATCTGGGATCATTGGCGCCACCGGCTCCGCGGGTTGCTCCTGCCGCTCTGGCATGGCTGGAGCTTCCTGATCGGTGCCTCGGTGCTGACGACCTGGCAGCATCACTTCATCGACATTCCGACCGGCGCGCTGCTCGGGTTCTTTGCGCTGTGGCTGTTTCCGCGCAGCGGCGCGTTGCCGTTTTCAGGCTTCCGGCTGACCAGCGATGTGAAAGCGCGGCGGCTGGCGCGGTTCTACGCTCTGGGCGCGGTCCTCGCGCTGGCCGGTGCAGCGCTCGGCGCCTTGTTCTGCGCCGTCGCGCTCTTCCTGCTTTGGCCGGCGCTGGCGCTGGCCATCGTCGCCTTCGCCTATGCAGGAGCAGGCGAAAAAGTGTTCCAGAAATCCGCCGATGGCAGCATCACGCTCGCAAGCCGTGTCCTGCTCTTGCCTTACCGTCTCGGCGCCAGGGCCAACATATGGGCCTGGACGCGCAAACTTGCTCCCCAGGTGGCGATTGCCGACGGCGTCTTTCTCGGGCGCTTTCCCACGGCACGCGAGGCCAGCAGCTTCGGCACGGTCATCGATCTCGCCGCCGAACTTAAGAGGCCTGCGGCAGCCGATTGCCGCTGGATCAGCTTTCCGATGGTCGACCTGTTGCCGCCGCCAGTGGCGATACGGCAACAGGCAGCCGGCGCGCTGGAGAGTGCGCGCCGCGACGGCACCGTGCTGGTGTGCTGCGCGCTCGGCTTCCAGCGCAGCGCCGGCGTCGTCGCCGAATGGCTGGTGGCGACCGGCAGGGCCAAGACGCCGGCGCTTGCCCGCGAAATGCTCGCGGCCCTCGGCCGGCCGGTTCATCTCGCAGAAGCCACGGATCCGGCGGCGTCATGACCGGCAATGCCTATCAGGACCGCACCGACCGCTTCGCCGGCATGCTGATGCGGCAGGCAGCGTGGCCTGCCGCAATCGTGGTGGCGGCAAATATCCTTGCGCCGCTGGCTGCCTCGACGCGCGGCGGCTTCGAGACTTTGCCGGCGGCCGTTGCGCTGTCGATCACAGCCGCGAGCGCTGTCGCCGTTCTGGCGCTGTCGGCATTGCTGGCATTCGACGCCCTGTTGTTCCGGGTCATGGCTGGCCATGATGACGAAGCTTCCGGCGGTGCCGCGGTGGACGACATGCTGGCGCGCATGCGCCTGAAAACGGCCCCGCCCGCGACACGCTCGCTCGATGACCGCATTGCTGGCACGCGTCGCCTACTGTTCAAGCAGCGCGCCGCCCTGGCTCTGTTCGCCGCAGCACTTCTGGCGTCAGGGTTTTGGGCGCCGCGATGAACAGGCTTTCGCTCAAGACCTTCACCTTGCTGCAGACGGTAACCTCCGTCGGCCTCTCGGCGCTGGCCCGGATGGTGACGGGCGTGCGTCCGATCTGGAACGGCAGCCTGCCCTCCGACCGCCAGCGCATCTATTTCGCCAACCACACCAGCCATGGCGACTTTATCCTGCTGTCGGCCTGTCTCAGCGAAAGCGAGCGCGCGATCACCCATGCTGTTGCCGCAGGCGAATATTGGGGGAAGTCGCGGCTGCGCCGCTTCATCGCGCAGGACATGCTGTCGTCGGTGCTCATCAACCGGCAGTGGACGAGACCTGAGGAAAACCCGATCGAGATCATGCTGTCGGTTCTCGACCAGGGCCACTCGCTGATCCTGTTTCCCGAAGGCACACGCAACATGACCGAAGAGCCGCTGCTGGCCTTCCGCTCCGGGCTCTACAATCTGTCGACGGCGCGGCCTCAGGTCGAGCTGATCCCGTGCTGGATCGAGAACATGTCGCGCGTGCTGCCCAAGGGCCAGTTCCTGCCGGTGCCGCTGCTGTGCCGCGTCGTCTTCGGCGCGCCGGTGGCGATCGGTCCGGGCGAAGAACGCCGCGCCTTCCTCGAACGCGCCCACGCCGCGCTTCTGGCGCTCAACCCGCGTCCCGAGCGAGACGATTGATGCGCCACGAAATCTCCATTCTGATCATCGGCCTGCTGGCGGTTTTGACCACCGCCAGCATCGTCGCGACCATCCTTTCGGCGCGAGCGCCGAAGCCGCTTAGCTCAACGCTGGTCAATCTCAGCCAGCGGATCAACGCCTGGTGGGTGATGGTGGCGCTGATGACGGTCGCCTTCTTCTTCGGGCGTTACGGGATGACCATCCTGTTCGCTCTGATCTCCTTCGCCGCGCTGCGCGAATTCGTGACGCTGACGCACACCCGCCGCAGCGACCATTGGGTGCTGCTCGGCATGTTCGGCATCATCATACCGTTTCAATATTGGCTGGTGTGGACCGCCTGGTACGGGCTCTTCGTCATCTTCATTCCGGTCTATTGCTTCCTGCTGATGCCGGCCATCACGGCGCTGCATGGCGACACTGAACGCTTCCTCGAGCGCATCGCCGCGCAGCAATGGGCGGTGATGATCTCGGTCTATTGCGTCAGCCATGTCCCTGCCCTGCTGACACTCGAGGTGCCGGGCTTCGAAGGCCGCACCCTGCTGCTGATCGCGTTCCTGATCATCGTCGTGCAAGGCAGCGACGTGCTGCAGTACATCTTCGGCAAGCTGTTTGGAAAACACCGTTTTTCGCCGAACGTCTCGCCGTCGAAAACCTGGGAAGGGCTGATCGGCGGACTGGTGTCGGCGAGCCTGCTCGGCGCGCTGCTATCCTTCGTGACACCCTTCTCGCCGCTGCAGGCAGCAGCCGTGGCCTTCGTCGCCTGCTCGATGGGATTTCTCGGCGGGCTGGTCGCCTCGGCCATCAAGCGCGATCAGGGCGTCAAGGACTGGGGCCATCTGATCGAAGGCCATGGCGGCATGATGGACCGCACCGACAGCCTGGTCTTCGCCGCCCCGGTGTTCTTCCACATCGTGCGCTATTTCTGGACGGTCTGAGCCGGCGGCGTCTTGCCCGCCGCGATCAGACCCGGATCAGCATGGTGACGACCAGAAACCACGCTATTTGGCGCGTTTCCTGACATACAGTTCCAGCTTGTGGCGGACGATTTCGAAGCCAAGCTCCGACGCTATCTCGGCCTGCAGTTTCTCGATTTTGTCGGAACGGAACTCGATCACCTGACCGGTGTCGAGGTCGATGAGATGGTCGTGATGTTCACGGTCCGCGTTTTCGAACCGGGCGCGGCCCTCGTCGAAGGCATGACGCTGGATGGCGCCTTTCTCCTCCAGGAGCCGCAACGTCCGGTAGACGGTCGACAAGGAAATGCTGCCGTCGATCTGGTGGGCACGAGAATACAATTCGTTCGCGTCCGGATGGTCGTGCGCATCCGCCAGCAGCCGCAAGATCACCTTGCGTTGTTCGGTCATCCGGACACCGGCGGCTTTCAAATTGCTCCGGAATCGCTCGAAAAGGTCGTTATCCGCTTTCATCCGCCATACTTAGCCGCGTTGCCACGCGACTGCAATTAGCTACTTGCAAATCAGTTGCAACTGCAATATTAGATGCAAATCAAACGCATTAGCATGACGTGAGCAGCGCATGGGCGACGATCAACTCCAGTCGAAAGGCATCCGATGACTGTTTCTGCTTCCCCAACCCGCAGGACGATGCTGCGGGCGCTTGGCGGCCTTGTGGCCATCGGTTTTGCGACGATGGCGAGCCTCGTTCCGGTCATGGCACAGGAGACCCAGCCTGCGGCAGGGAAGGTTCTGCGCGTCGTGACGACGTTCACGATCATCCAGGATATCGCGCAAAACGTAGCCGGGACCGCGGCAATCGTAGAGTCGGTGACCAAGCCCGGCGCCGAAATCCACGACTATCAGCCGACGCCGCTCGACGTGGTGAAGGCGCAATCGGCCGACCTCGTGCTCTGGAACGGCATGAACCTCGAACGCTGGTTCGAGAAATTCTTCGACAACGTGAAGAACGTGCCGAGCGCCGTCGTCACGGACGGTGTCGAGCCGATGGGGATCAAGGAGGGGCCCTACGAAGGCAAGCCCAATCCGCATGCGTGGATGTCGCCGAAGAACGCCCTCATCTATGTCGAGAACATCCGCAAGGCGCTGTCCAAGGCGGATCCGGCAAACGCCCAGGTCTATGCCGCCAACGCCGCCGCCTATTCGGAAAAGATCAAGGCAATCGACGAGCCCATGCGCAAGCGCCTGTCGGCGATCCCCACGGACCAACGCTGGCTGGTTACAAGCGAAGGCGCTTTCAGCTACCTGGCACGCGACTTCGATCTGCGCGAAGCCTATCTGTGGCCGATCAACGCCGACCAGCAAGGCACTCCGCAACAGGCGCGCAAGCTCATCGACCTGGTGCGCGAGAACAAGATTCCGGTGGTGTTCAGCGAAAGCACCATTTCGGACAAGGCGGCCAAGCAAGTCGCGCGCGAAACCGGAGCCACCTATGGAGGCGTTCTCTACGTCGATTCGCTGAGCGAGGAAGACGGCCCGGTTCCGACCTATCTGAAGCTTCTCGAAACCACCGTCGAGACTATCGTCCAGGGGTTCGGCGGGTGACCGGGGTTCGCACCGCGCTCGCTCCGGACAGCGTCCAGGGCAGCCATGATCGAACATCGACCGGTAGCGGCCGGGTCGTTGCCTCCATCGACGTGGACGACGTCACCGTCAGCTATTCAAGCGGGGTCACGGCCGTACACTCCGCCTCTTTCAGGCTCGGCGCCTCCACCATCTGCGCGCTGGTCGGCGTCAACGGCTCCGGCAAATCGACGCTGTTCAAGGCGCTGATGGGCTTCCTGACGCCGTCGACCGGAACAGTGCTTATCGCCGGATTGCCGGTCCACGCAGCGCTGAAGCGCGGCCTGGTAGCGTATGTGCCGCAGAGCGAGGATGTCGACTGGAACTTTCCGGTGCTGGTGGAAGATGTCGTCATGATGGGCCGCTATGGCCACATGAATTTTCTGCGTATCCCACGCAGAGCCGATCGCATGGCGGTCGACGCGGCGCTGGAACGGGTCGGCATGACCGATTTTCGCAAGCGCCAGATCGGCGAACTGAGCGGCGGCCAGAAGAAGCGCGTGTTCCTGGCGCGCGCTCTGGCGCAGGGCGGCGAGATCATCCTGCTCGACGAGCCGTTCACCGGCGTCGACGTGCAGACCGAAGCAGCGATCATCGATCTCCTTCGGTCGATGCGCGACGACGGCAAGCTGATGTTGGTGTCGACGCACAATCTCGGCAGCATCGTCAATTTCTGCGACCATGTCGTCATCTTCAACAAGACGGTGCTGGCCTTCGGACCGACAGAGACAACGTTTACGCAAGCCAATCTTGCGAAAGCTTTTGGCGGCGTGCTGAGGCATCTACGCCTCGGCGGCGCCGATCTTCACGACGACCCCGACGCTCGCCACCTGACCGTGCTGACCGATGACGAGCGCCCTCTGGTGCTTTACGGCGAGCGCGATCAAGAGAAGATGATGAAGCCCGACAGCGGATCGCCAGCCCCGTGATTGACATCCTGCTGGAACCCTTCACCTACAACTACATGGCCAAGGCCATCTGGGTCAGCGCCCTGGTCGGCATGGTCTGCGCGTTCCTGTCCTGCTATCTCATACTCAAGGGCTGGGCCCTGATGGGCGACGCGCTTGCCCACTCGGTGGTGCCGGGCGTTGCGGCCGCCTACATGCTGGCCCTTCCCTATGCCGCCGGCGCATTCGCCTCCGGCCTCATCGCCGCACTCGGCATCACCTTGGTGCGGCGCGTGACGCAACTTCGCGAGGACGCCGTGATCGGCCTTGTCTTTACAACGCTGTTCGCTGGCGGGCTGCTGATTGCGTCGATCAGTCCGACCTCCGTAAACATCCAGTCCATCGTACTCGGCAACATCCTCGCAATCTCCGACGAGGATGTAACCCAGGTCATCCTCATCGCAGCGGTTTCGCTGGCTGTATTGGGGCTTCGATGGAAGGATATGATGCTGGTGTTCTTCGATGAGAACCATGCGCGCGGCGTCGGCCTGAATCCGTGGCGGTTGCGGGTCCTGTTCTTCGTGCTGCTCAGCGCCTGCATCGTCGCCGCGCTCCAGACCGTCGGCGCGATCCTCGTGATCGCGATGGTGGTAACGCCTGGTGCCACCGCCTATCTGCTTACCGATCGGTTCGGCGTCATGATCCTGCTCGCGATGGCGATCGGCGCGGCGACGAGCGCGGTCGGCGCCTATCTCAGCTTCTTTCTCGATGGCGCGACTGGCGGACTGATCGTGGTGCTGCAGACCGTGGTCTTTCTGACTGCCTTCGTCTTCGCACCCAAACATGGCCGTCTCGCCGCGCGCCGGGCGGCACGTGCCGCATCCCAGGTCGCGTCATGATGACAATCTGGTCCTGGATCGCCGAACCGCTCAGCCATGAGTTCATGCGTCGCGGTCTCACCGTCGCCATTCTGGTCGGCGCCATCTGCGCGGTGTTGTCCTGCTATCTCGTCCTGAAGGGCTGGTCGCTGATGGGCGACGCCGTTTCGCATGCCGTGCTTCCGGGTATTGTGCTCGCCTATATCGCCGGGATCCCGCTTGCCTTCGGCGCATTCGTGGCAGGGCTTGGCTGCGCTTTGGCGACGGGCTACCTCAAGCAGCACAGCCGGATCAAGGAGGACGCAGTCATGGGCATCGTCTTCTCAGGCATGTTCGCGTTTGGCCTGGTTCTGTTCGTCAAGGTCGAGACCGACCAGCATCTCAATCATATCCTGTTCGGCAACATGCTCGGCGTCCAGTGGCGCGACGTGATCGAGGCGGCGATCATCGTCGTGCCGGCGATCCTCATCGTTCTGGCAAAACGCAAGGATCTGCTGCTCTATTGTTTCGATCCGGCCCATGCGCGCGCGATCGGCCTGCCCGTCAATCTGCTGCATTTCGGGCTCTTGACGCTGCTCGCGTTGACCATCGTGGCCTCGCTGAAGGCTGTCGGGATCATCCTTGTCATCGCCATGCTGATCGCGCCGGGAGCGATCGGTTTTCTTTTGACGAAGAGCTTTGAGCGGATGCTCGCCATTGCTGCCGCGGCCGCCATCGGGTCGAGCGTCGTGGGAACGATCCTCAGCTATCACATCGACGCAGCCACGGGTCCGACCATCGTCGTGGTTCAGGCCGGCGTTTTTTTGCTTGCCCTGTTCCAGTCGAAGCGCCCAAAGCAACAGGTGCAACTGGGCATTTCGGGAGAGTAATCGCGACCCTGACCGAGGCCACGCTTAAAGCCGGTTGCGGATCAGCATGGTGACGACGAAGAACGCGCCGACCGAGCTGGTGATGATGCCGATCGGCAGTTCCTGCGGCGGCAGCAGCGTTCGGGCCAGAAGGTCGCTGGCCAGCAACAGCACCGCGCCGAACACGGCGCAGCTGGCAACCAGGCGCAGGTGCAAGGGGCCCGCCAGCGGCCGCGACAGATGCGGGATCATCAGCCCGACGAAGCCGATGACGCCGGCGACCGAGACCAGGATCGCCGTCGAGAAGGCGGCGACGAGAAAGGTCATCCTTCGCATCCGCGCCACCGGCACGCCCAGGCTTTCGGCGGCGTTTTCGCCGGCCAGGAAAGCATCGAGCCGGCGGTGGTTCCACAGCGCGTAAGCCAGGATAGTGCCCGCACCCAAGGCGCCGAGCCAGATATTGTCCCAGCGCGCCAGGCCGAGCCCACCCATGGTCCAGAACAGCACGGAGTGCGCGGCGCGCTGGTCGCCGGCAAAGACAAGATAATTGGTCAAGGCGGTGAACATGAAGGACACGGCAAGGCCGGCAAGGATCAGCCGCTCCGGGCCTTGCCCCCTCACCCGCGCAACCAGCAGCAGGACGACACCGGCAGCCAATATGCCGCCGGTGAAGGCCGCGACCGGCAATGTCCAGATGCCGAAACTGTCTCCGAAGACGGTGATGACGGAAACCGCACCCGCGGCGGCGCCCGACGACAGGCCGAACAGGAACGGGTCGGCAAGGTCGTTGCGGGTCACCGTCTGCAGCAGCGCACCGACGACGCCGAGACCGGCCCCGACGCAGATGGCCAGGATCGTGCGCGGCAGCCGCAGGTCGACGACGATCTTGCCTACCGGCCCGGACACGTCGTGCCCGCTGAAGCCAATCGCACGGCCAAGCGAGGCAACGACGTCGGCCAACGGAATCAACGTCGAGCCATAGGCGATCGACAGCAGAGCGAGAGCGGCGATCGCCGCCGCTCCCACCAGCATGGCCAGTGCGAATGCCGGATGGCGCAAACCTGGAAATGCGTCGTGTCTGTCAGGACGCGTGCGACGCACTTCCAGGATCTTTTGCTCATGCATGTCGTTGCCCCAAAACCGCTGCGCACTTTTGGGCGACAGGCATCAAAACGCTTCCGGATGCATGGCCTTGGCGATTTTGTCGATCGCTTCGATATTGGCGGGTCCGGGTGTCAGTTCGGCATAGCGCAGGGCGACGAAGCGCTCGTTCTTGACCGCGTCCGTTTCTTTCATCGCCGGGTGGGACTTCAGGAAATCAAGCAGTTTCCTGTAGCCGCCGCCGTCCTGGTAATCGAGCAGGATGAGGAATTGCGGATTGCGCGACGCCACCGTTTCCCAGTCCGTGTTGCCCCAGCTGGTCTCCATGTCGCCCATGATGTTGTCGCCGCCGGCGGCTGATATCATGGCGCTGGGGATGGCGAACTTGCCTGCTGTGAACGGTTTGTCCTCGCCGGAATCATAGAGAAACACTCGCGTACCCTTGCCGTTGCCGACCTTGGCGGTGATGTCGGCGAGCTGCTTCTTCCAGCCGGAGACAAGCTTCTCCGCCTCGGCCTCCTTGCCGAAAATCTTGCCCAGCTTTTCGACGTCGCCATAGAGCAGGTCCATCGAGGCGGCTGGGCGGCTCTTGTCGAGATGGACGCAGCTTTCCGTCAGCACCAGCGTCTTGATGCCGTGCGGAGCAAGCGTATCGGGTGTCACCTCGCCGCCCGGCTTCATGCCGTAATACCAGCCGGCGAAGAAGAAATCCGGCTCGACCGCGACGAGGTTTTCGAGCGTCGGATATTTCGGCGCCAGTTCCGGGATCGAACCCTGCTCGGCCTTGAATTCGGGACCCACCTTGTACCATCCGGTGATGCCGGTCAGGCCGACGATCGACGGCTGCAGTTTCAGCGCGAAAGCCATCTCGGCCATGTTGAGATCCTGGATGACGGCGCGCTTCGGCGGCGCATCGAAGGTCAGCGGCTTGCCGCAGCTGTCGACCGTGACCGGGAAGGCCAGGGCTGTCGAGGCCAGCAGCGAGAAGACAAGCGAAAAGGCCAGGCGTTTCACGGGTTTGCTCCTTGTGGATGGGATTGGGTCGACTACGAGATGGCTTCAATCACGTCGGCGGCGCGGCACGGTTCGGCACATCGAACACCGTCAGTTCGCGGTCTTCGGTCGGATGGCGCAGACGCAGCACATCGATGCCGAAAATCTCGCGGATCAGCTTTTGGGTCAGGGCTTCGCGCGGTGCGGCGAGCGCTTGCAGACGGGCATGGTTCATCACCGCCACCCTGGTGGCGAACGGTGCCACCAGCGCCAGATCGTGCAGCACCGCGATCACCGTCATCTCGAAGCCTGCCACGAGGTCGAGCAGTTCGCCGCGGGCACGCGGGTCGAGATGGTTGGTCGGCTCGTCGAGGAACAGGATTTTTGGCTGCTGGGCGATGGCGCGCGCAAGTTGGGCGCGCTGGCGCTCGCCGCCCGACAGCGAGCCGATGGTGCGGCCAAATAGCGGCAGCAGGCCGGTCCGGCGCAGTGCATCGACGACGATCTCGCGCTCCTCGCTCCTGCGCCGCAGCCCGGCGTGCGGAACCCGGCCAAGCTCGACATAGTCGATCACCGCCAGCCGCGGATCGGGCTGGTCGGTCTGGCCGACCACGGCAATGTGCAGCGCCCGTTCGGCGGCTGAAATCCTGTCCAGGCGGCGCCCGCCGAGCTTCACCTCGCCGGAGCTCGGACGCAGCATGCCCGACAGCATGCGCAGCAGCGTCGTCTTGCCGGCGCCGTTGGGACCGATGATGGCAAGGCGATCGCCGGCGGCCACCGAGAAGCTGACCGCCTGAACCAGATCCCGCCCATTCGCCGTGACGCAGAGGTCACGGGCTTCGAGAAGCGCTACGGTCATCGGCTGCTGCCCGCCGGCTTGCCGGGACGGCAAAGCGTATATACGACGATGCGATGGATGGAGCCGTCCAACTTTCCGTCACTTTCCAAAACTGGCGACGGAAGGAAGCTGGCGAACCGGCCGACAAGACCGGGATTCGCGTTTCCTCCCGGCACACCCCGTCCGGTCAACTCAGTGATGGCAGGTCTCCTGGCTCACGGGTCGTTGCGCCATCCAGCCTTCCCAGCCTTGCCGGCCAGTGGCATTCACGGATTTTGCTCGCCGCTTACAGTTGCGGGGGCAGCCACGGTCTCGACCTGAGCAGGCCTCACCGTGTTCCCTTTTCACCCCTCGCCTTTCGACTCGGGGACCATCACCGCTTCAGCGTAGATTTGCGCCGATCGCTTCGCAATGGATTTCTCGGACGGAGTGGTGGGCCAGCTAAGGGAAACAGGCATCGCATGCTCTCTTTATGTAATAATATAACATACCTAAGAGATGACGCCGGTCGCTGTCAAGCGAAAGCTCATGGGGCGGTTGGCCGGATGGCGACCGGCATCGGCGCAGATTGCACGGGATGCGCAATTTCGATCAAACTGGCTGCGCCAGGAAACGGCAGGATGATCTGGCCAATGCGAGGAGAAAATGGACCCGACCGAGAAAGCGCTGTGGTTCGTCGAAAGCCATCTGCCGGAGGCGATCTCGCTTGATGATGTCGCGCAAAACAGCGGCGTGTCGCGTTTTCATGTGACGCGCGCCTTCGGCGCCGCCACCGGCCGGTCGGTGATGGGCTACATGCGCTCACGCCGGCTGACCGAGGCGGCGCGCAAGCTGGCGGGCGGGGCGCCCGACATCCTCGCCGTCGCGCTCGACGCCGGCTACAACTCGCATGAGGCGTTCACCCGTGCCTTCCGCGATCAGTTCGGCACCACGCCGGAACTGGTGCGCGCGCAGGGCACACTCGACAAGCTCGACCTCGTGGAGCCGATCCTGATGGACCAGTCCCTCCTCACCAATCTCGAACCGCCGCGTTTCGAGACCAGCCGGCCGTTCC
>NZ_RZQI01000451.1:0-4790 GCF_003998335.1 Mesorhizobium sp. M7A.F.Ca.CA.002.05.1.1
GCCGGACTTTCTATGGTGGTGTGGCTTTAGCCGCCACGGAGAACATCAATCTTCAGGCGGCGTAGCCGCCATAGCCACGCGCAACGGCGTGCACGCCCGCCACCGGCTCGAGGTCCGGCCACAGGATGCCGGCGGCTTGCGCGAATTCGAGCAACGCCCGGCGCGCCTGCTCGACGCTCACATAACCTGGAACGGCCAGATCACATGTCTCCACCGCGTTTCGGTAAAGCGGGCCGCGGCGGGAGGTCGTCCAATTGGTGAGGAAATCGTGCATTTCGGCCAGCGAGGCAATCTCGCGCTTGAAGCCGAGGCCGACCGACAGTGCGACCGGTGAATGAAACAGCTTGTCGTGCATGAAGCGGGCTCCTGGTTTTTCGCGCGCTTGGAGAGATATCCGGGCGGGTCCGCGAACGGGACGCCGTGAAACGCGCAATGAGGCCGGAGGTTCCAGCTTGGGACTTGGCGATTTTTTTGATTGTGCCTGGTCGGCGAAGTTATCAATTCACAGCGCAACGATCGCGTGCCGGACGCTCAACGGCTCCGCAGCCCCCTTGGCGACGGCAGGCTCTCCAAAATCCCGAAGGAGCCATCGAGATCGCTTGCCGCCTTGAGGCTCACGCCTTCTTCACGAACTCGGTCTTGAGCACCAGGCCTTTCACTTGCTTGGTGTTGCATTCGATCTCGCCGGGATTGCCGTTCAGGCGGATGGCCTTCACCAACGTGCCGCGCTTGATCGTCTCCGAAGTGCCTTTGACTTTGAGGTCTTTGATCAGCGTTACGGAATCACCGTCATTCAATTGAGCGCCATTGCTGTCGCGCACGATTACATCGTTCGGCATGCCATCTCCTGTGATTTGGATCCCACTACCAGATCAGATGAGAATCCCAAAACCGATGACGACCGGCAAGTCTTCGACGCCCAAGGTGGATGAACGCTTGGGGGAAGTCCGGCATCGTCTGCAGGTACCGCTGCCAGATCTGATCCATGACCGTGGTCGGCGTGGCACATCGAAGCCGGCGCCGCCGACAACCTCCTCGATCTCCGCCACCACGCGTGAATCCGTCGCCTGCCGCATCTCGGCTTCCGCTCTGCGCCATCGAGCGGATTGGCAGCTACGCCTGTTTGTCGTCCGGATGGCCAAGCTCGCAGAACCACCCGCCCAGATACTTCACCGATGGCGCCTTGGGATCCGGAACCTGCGTTTTCGCCTCGACCGCGGCGCGGAACGGCTCGGCACTATCCTGCGGAGAAAACCCCAGATGGTTGGCGCCGCTGTTGTCGACCGTTTTCACCTTGTTGTCGGAAAGGCCGAAGGAGATCGTATGGCCGACGCGCGGCGCGGTGAGAGCTGCCTCGACCAGACGCACACAATCGGCGAAGGAGAGGTATGACCACAGCATGCGACGGTCCGCCGGTTCGGGGAAGGACGAAAAGATGCGCAGGCACGCCGTCTCGATGCCGAACTTGTCCCAGTAAAGCCGGCTCAGGCTCTCGACGAAGTTCTTCGACACGCCATAGAGGCTGTCGGGACGCACCGGCGCGTCGACGCCGATATGCGCCTCGACCTCGTGATAGCCGACGGCATGCACGGAGGAGGCATAGATGACTCGTTTCACGCCGTGTTTCCGGGCGCCCTCGTAGATGTGATAGGAGCCGCGGATGCTGGAATCCAGGATGGTTTGCCATTCGCATTCGAGTGGTGCGCCGCCGAAATGCACGATCGCATCGCAATCCTTGGTGGCGGCAAACGTCGCCTCCATATCGGCGAGGTCGAAGACCGCTTCTTCCTCGTGTGGAGCAAGATCGCCGAACGGTTCGCGGCCGGCCAGGCGGATCGTTTTTGCCAGCGGCACCAGCCCCTTTCGCAGTTCCGAACCGAGGCGGCCGGCCGCGCCGGTGATCAGGATGCGTTCGTAATGCGGCATGATTTACTCCACTTGCGCGACGGCGGCGTTGATGCGCGCGATCGCTTCGGTCAGCACCTCTTCGCCGGTCGCGGTCGAGATGCGGAAATAGGGGGAAAGTCCATAGGCGGCGCCCGGCACCGAGGCCACGCGCCCTTCGTTCAGGAGATAATTCGCCACTGCCGTGTCGTCCTCGAGCACGACGCCTTTTGGGGTCCTGCGGCCGATCAGGCTGGCGCATCCGATATAGGCATAGAAGGCGCCTTCCGGTGGCGAAAGCGTAAGACCGTTGATCCGCCTGATGCCGTCGACGACAAGGTCGCGGCGCGCCTCGAACGCCTGCCGAAAGCGTGCCACCTCGTCCTGGGGGCCGTTGAGCGCGGCCACCGTCGCCGCTTGCGCGATCGAGCAGACGGACGTGCAGGACTGGCTCTGGATGATCGCCATCGCCCTGGTGAGCGGCGCCGGCCCGGCGGCATAGCCGACACGCCACCCGGTCATCGCATAGGATTTGGAGACGCCGTTGACGATCAGGGTGCGGTCCCTGAGTTCCGGGCAAGCCTTGCCGAAGGAGACGAAGTCGCGTCCGTCGAACAGGATGTGCTCGTAAATCTCGTCGGAAAGCACCAGCACCTGCGGATGCCTTGCCAAAACCGCTCCGAGTGCCCGCAGGTCCGATTGCGAATATATGGCGCCGGAGGGGTTGCCGGGCATGTTGAGGAACAGCCATTTCGTCCTTGGAGTGATGGCTTTTTCGAGCAGCTCCGGCGTCAGCCGGAAGCCGGAAGTTTCCGGGCACTCGATAACGACAGGCCTGCCGCCGAGCAGCTTCACCATCTCGGGATAGGAGACGAAGTAGGGCGCCGGCAGGACCGCTTCGTCACCAGACTCCAGCGTCGCCATCAGCGCGTTGAAGATGATCTGCTTGGCGCCATTGGCCACGACGACGTCGTCCGCCGTGTAGTCCAGTCCGTTTTCGCGGCGGAACTTGCCGGCCACGGCTTCGCGCACCTCGGCCGTGCCGGCGGCACCCGTGTATAGCGTCTGGCCGGCCTTCGCGGCGAAATGCGCCGCTTCGATGATATGGCTCGGTGTCGGGAAATCCGGCTCGCCCAGGCCAAGATCGATCACGTCGACGCCCTTGGCGCGCAGGGCCTTGGCTGCCTGCGAAGCAGCCATGGACGCCGACGGCTTCACCGCAGACAGGCGCGAGGCAATGTAGCTCATTTGCCGTTCTCCGAAATGTATTCCTTGGAGCGGTCGTTCGCCCGCGCCTCGGTGCTGCGCTTGGACGGATCGCCATAGCCGCCGCCGCCCGGCAATTGGAGGATCAGCCGACGGCCGGCCGGAACATGCTGCCAGCCTTTGGGTCGCATCTGCGTGCCATCGTCCAGCCTGACCACGCCGGCCACTCCAGGCCCGCCGCCGTTGCGCCCGTGGGCGGGATGATTGACGCGGTCGAACATGGCCGAGAAGTCGAATTCATGGCCCTCGATCGCCTCGATTTCGATAACCTGCCCGAGCCCGCCGCGGAACTCGCCGTCGCCGCCGGAATCGGGCCGCAGCTCCTTGCGCCAGATGACGATCGGCCCGGTGTGCTCCGTTGCCTCGATCGGCATCGTATGGACGCCGGAGGGGAAGGCCGTCGCCGACAGTCCGTCGAGACCGGGGCGCGCGCCCATGCCGCCGGAATTGAACATCAGCACCTCGGCACGGCGGCCCGAACCGCCGGAGACCGGCCGAACCGAGATATGGATGTTCCACAGTGCGCCGGCGCCCTCGGCAAGGATCTTGCCGGGCATCGCCTTGGCGATCGCGCCGAGCACCAGATCGGGAACCATGTGGCCGAAGATGTGCCTGAGCGCCACCGGCGCCGGCCGCACGGCGTTCAGGATGTTGACCGGAGACGACACGGTGAAGAAGGCGAGCGACGCGGCATTGTTAGGAATATCGGGCGCCACCACGCATTTCAACGCGTAGCAGGCATAGGCCTTGCTGTAGATGATCGGGCAGTTGATGCCCCATCGGCTCATCGGGTCGGTACCGGTGAAATCGACCTCGACGCCGGCGTCCCTAACCGTGACCGTCGCCGCGAGTTTCACCGGCTCGTCGTAGCCGTCGGTCACCAGCGCGTTCGACCAGCTGCCTTTGGGCATCGCCTTGATGCGTTCGACCAAGGCGTCGCGGGTGCGCGAGAAGATGAACTCGCCAAGCCCGTCCAGCGATGCCAGGCCGATCTCCTTCATCATGTCGACGAGGCGTCGGTGGCCGACTTCGTTGCAGGCGGCGAGCGAATAGAAATCGCCGACGACCTGGTTCGGCTCGCGGACGTTGGCGCGCAGGATCCTGACGAGATCGAGATTGACCTTGCCCTTCTCCGCGAACTTCATGATCGGGATCTGGATGCCTTCCTCGTAGACCGACTTGCCGTCAGCGCCGAAGCCGCGCCCACCGACATCGACCACATGTGCCGTGCAGGCGAAGAACGCAACCAATTCGCCGTTCAGGAACGACGGCGACACCATGGTGATATCGTGCAGGTGGCCCGTGCCCAACCAGGGGTCATTGGTGACGTAGGTGTCACCCTCGAACATGGTTTCGCGCGGGATTTCGTTCATGAAATGCAGCACCGCCTCGGCCATGGTGTTGACATGGCCGGGCGTTCCCGTCACCGCCTGTGCCAGCATCTGGCCGCGGGGATCGAACACGCCTGCCGACAGATCGCCGGATTCGCGCACCGATGTCGAGAAAGCCGTGCGCAGCAAGGTGAGGGCCTGCTCCTCGACCACCGAGATCAACCGGTTCCACATGACCTGCATGCGGATTTCACTGATGTCGCTCATGCCTGGCTGCCTTTGCGGATCAGAAGGATCGCGCCGTCGCTC
>NZ_RZQI01000452.1:0-4786 GCF_003998335.1 Mesorhizobium sp. M7A.F.Ca.CA.002.05.1.1
CACCCGAACTGAAAGCCAAATTCGCTGGAGGTAGTGCCAGATTCGAAAAACTTTCGAGCCCCTGTCGAAACCGGCCTATATGGGACGACATATGTCAGGCTCGCCAGACGCGAGCTTAAAACACCAATGCGATCCAAACGGTCAAGAAACCGGAACGGCTGAACAGGGCCGGTCAAATCGCAAGCTTATGGATGAACGATCATGGACCAGGCTGTCGATAACAAAACGATGGCGGAAACCGGCACGCCGATAACAGAGAGCGAAAAGAACGCCATTATCGGCGGCGTGCTGTTGTCGATGCTGTTGGCGGCACTCGACCAGACCATTGTTGCGCCAGCCATGCCGACCATCGGGCATGCGCTCGGAAACGCACACTATCTGCCATGGATCGTCACCGGTTATCTTCTGACCGCTACCGCCGTGGCCCCGCTCTACGGCAAGATTTCCGATGTCTACGGACGCCGGCCGACCGTCTATGCCGCGATCCTGATCTTTTTGGCGGGATCGCTGGTCAGTGCGATGGCTCCCAACATGTTTGTGCTGGTTGTCGGGCGGGCGATCCAGGGCGCCGGCGGCGGCGGCTTGTTCGCGTTGACGCAGACCGTGGTCGGCGATCTCGTTCCGCCGCGCGAGCGGGCACGCTATGCCGCCTGGTTCTCCGGCACATGGGCTGTCGCCAGCGTTGCCGGTCCGTTGCTCGGCGGCACTTTCGCAGAGCACCTGCACTGGTCACTGATCTTCTGGATCAACATTCCGCTTGGTGTTCTTGCGATGGCGATCATCAACAAGCCGCTCAAGAAACTGCCCGTTGCCGCAAAGCGCCATCGCATCGACGGCCTGGGCGCGTTGCTTCTGATCATTGCCACGGCGCTGCTGCTGCTCGCATTGAACTGGGGCGGCAGCGCCTATCCCTGGATTTCGCTTGAAGTCATCGGCGTTCTCTGCGGTTCGGCGATTTTCTGGGGCGCTTTTGCCTTGCGGCTTATGCGAGCCGCCGAGCCGCTCATCTCACTCGAAGTGCTTGGCAATCCAATCGTCCTGGCGGGCACGCTTTCGATGTTCCTGCTTCAGGCCGCAAGCGTCGGCATGGCTGTGTACCTGCCCGTCTATCTTCAGGCGGTGCTCGGCCTGTCGGCCGCAGAGTCGGGCATCGCGATGCTCGGGCTTCTGCTGGGGACCGTCGGCGGCGCGGCATTCAGCGGGCGTATGATACCGCATTTTACCCACTACAAGCGCATCGCGATGGTGGGCGTCGTCTTCAGCATGCTGTGCCTCTGCCTGCTGGCCGTCGTCGCAGGATATGCAACGCTGCTGGAGGTAGAGGTCTTGACGATCTGCATCGGGTTTGGAACCGGAACGACGTTTCCGGTCACCACCGTGTCGGTCCAGAACGCCGTCGATCGCGTGCATCTCGGCGTCGCGACGGGCGTGCTGACATTCCTGCGTTCGCTTGGCAGTGCGCTTGGTGTCGCGATGCTCGGCGCGGTCGCTCTGGGCTACGGCTTGCCACTTGCCGGTGAAGGCGTGCGGATCGTGGGCCATAGCGCGACGGTCGAGCCGTTCGTGATGATCTTTGCCGTCGCCGCCGTTACATTGCTGCTGGGGCTGATCACGCTGACGCTGATGCCCGAAAAGGAGCTTCGCGGTTACGCCGACAATGCGGCGCCCATCCTCGCCGAGTAAGCTTCAGCCGGAGACGCCGAGCTTCTTCTGCAGGCTGGTCGATGAGGTCGTGTACTGGAAAACGATGCGCTCGCCGGGGCTGATGATGCGCTTGGCGGCCTGCGCCATCAGCGCCACTTCGTGGAAGCCAGACAGGATCAGCTTCAGCTTGCCCGGATACCAGTTGATGTCGCCGACCGCGAAGATACCGGGCACCGATGTCTGGAACTTCTCGGTATCGACCGGAATAAGGTTCTCGTGAAGGTTGAGACCCCACTCCGCGATCGGTCCGAGCTTCATGGTCAGGCCGAAGAACGGCAGCATGCGCGTGCAAGGCACCTCGACATCGCCGTCAGGTCCCTTGATGGTGGCCGATGACAGTTGGCCGTCGGCACCGGTCAATCCGGTCACCTGCCCGACCTGGAACTCCAGCTGCCTCATCTCCTGCATGGCATACATCTTGTTGACGCTGTCGGGGGCGGCACGGAACTCGGGCCGCCGGTGCACCAGCGTCACGCTCTTTGCCACCGGCTGCAGGTTCAGCGTCCAGTCGAGTGCCGAGTCGCCGCCACCGACGATAACGAGGTCATGGCCGCGAAAATCCTCCATCCGGCGCACCGAATAGAAGACGCTCTTGCCTTCATAGGGCTCTATGCCGGGGATCGGCGGACGCTTGGGCTGGAAGGAGCCGCCGCCGGCGGCAATCACCACCACCTTGGCCTCGAACACCTCGTTTTCGTCGGTGGTGACGCGAAAACTGCCGTCCTCCAGTTTTTCCAGGCTGGAAACCATTCGGTTGTAGCTGAAATCAGGCTTGAACGGCGCGATCTGCTCGAGCAATTTGTCGACCAGCCCCTGCGCCGAGATCGAAGGCCAGCCTGGAATGTCGTAGATCGGCTTTTCCGGATAGAGCTCCGCGCACTGGCCGCCCGGCCGATCGAGAATGTCGATCAGGTGGCATTTCATGTCGAACAGGCCGAGCTCGAACACGGCAAACAGGCCAACCGGTCCTGCCCCGACAATAAGCACGTCTGTCCTGATAATGTCGGTCATGCCTGTGCCTCGCTGCGCATGACCCCGAAAATCGGATCGATTTTCGGAAAGGATCATGCGCAAATAAAAGTGCTACAGCGTCCTTTGCGCGTCCAAGAGGACGCGCGGCGCTGTAGTGAAACAGCAGGACACTGCATGACCATCGCTCCGCTGCCAAGCCGCAGCGGGAAAAATCAGTTGGCAAAGATACTGCGCTTATCCCTGACGGGCAGGCACCCGCACAATGAGACCGTCGAGCGCGTCTCGCACCTTGATCTGGCACGACAGCCGTGAGTTCGGCTGGACGTCGTAAGCGAAGTCCAGCATGTCCTCTTCCATCGCTTCCGGCTCGCCGACTTCAGCCGTCCAGGCTTCGTCGACATAGACGTGACAGGTGGCACAGGCGCAGGCACCGCCGCATTCGGCTTCGATCCCGGGCACGGCGTTGCGGATCGCGTTCTCCATGACCGTAGAGCCGTTCTCGGCGTCCATGTCGAAATGCGTGCCGTCATGGGCAATGAAAGTCAGCTTGGTCATTTGTCACCTGAAGGGAGTTCCAGCCGAGATAATCACTCCGGCTGACAAGTCAACTGCCGCATGAAAGCGCCGCCCGATGACGTTTTTCCGCAAATCGGGTTCAGCGCGGATTCAGCGGTTGATGGCGGCGATGAAATCGCGCACTTCGTCGATCAGCATGCCAAGCCGTTTGAGCGTCTGGCCGTCTTCCGGCCGATGCTCGATCTCGGTGGCGCAATCGGCGATGGCAAAGGCGCCGACGCCCCGTGCCGAACCCTTCAATCCATGGGCGAGCAGAAGCCGGTCCTTGATGTCGGCGTCGACTATTCTGTCGCGCACGGACAGCGCCTGCTGTACAAACAGCGCCAGCACCTCTTGCTCAAGGCTGCGGTCACCCATCGTCTGGCGGGCAAGGTGTGCCAAATCGACCGGCCGTGACCGCCTTGGTCCGGATACGTCGCCCCCGGGCATTGAGAAGGCAATGCCGCTTTCGCCACGCATGAACTCGAACTCCGTTTCTTCGATTCGCCCAAAAACCTAGGCGAATCCAATGGACAACGGGTTAATGAATGGCCGGGAAAAATGTTGCCAAAGCGGCGCCCAAATCACAGTTCCGTTAACCTTATATTTAAAGTTTTACGTATCCCGCGGAATGCATGTTTTCTTTACCCCCCTGTGTCATTACGATACGAGGGGTCCATTTTCAGCCTCCTGCGCGGGGCAAGACAAACAGAATTATAAGCCCGCGGCAGCTAGTACAGGGTAGCGAAGGCATGGCAAAGAAACCAACGACGACGAGAACTCTCGACAGCGACGTGGCCAGGGAACTGGAAAAGGCGCTCGATCTCGACCTCAGCAACGAGATCGGCAACGGCGACCTCGACATCGCGGCTTCTATGGAGGATCTGGAAGCTCAGATATCCCAGGCGGCCGACGAGTTGGCGCGCGAGGGACGCAATCATAAGCCGGAACAAAACCCGGAGCCCGTAGTCAATCAGAACCACGCCGCGAAACCCGCGCCCAAGGCAAAGCCTGCCGAATTGCGCCCCGTGGAACCGCGCAATGGCGCCCAGCCCGCTGGTTTCGCACCGGCCAATGACGATCGCCAGAAGGACTATAAGACGCTCCTGCACAGCCTCAACAGGCGTGCCTCGAACACCATTTACTGGGTCGTTGCCTTCGTTTCGCTCGCCTGGTTCGCTGGCGCCGGCGGTTTGGCCAATCTGCTTTTCGGACCGAGCATCTGGAGAATCCGTACGCTCGACCAGTTCCTTGCCCGTCCGGAGCTGATCGGCCTTGCGGTCGCGGCCATCGTGCCCGTCATCCTGTTCTGGGCCTTCGCCGCCATGATTCGCCGCGCCCAGGAAATGCGCATCGCCGCACAGTCGATGACCGAAGTGGCCTTCCGCCTGACCGAGCCGGAAAACCTTGCCCAGGATCGCGTCATGATGATCGGCCAGGCCGTTCGTCGCGAGGTCGCGGCCATGGGCGAAGGCATCGAACGCACGCTTGCCCGCGCGGTCGAGCTGGAAACGCTGGTCCACAGCGAAGTCAACCAGATCGAACGCTCCTATTC
>NZ_RZQI01000453.1:0-4778 GCF_003998335.1 Mesorhizobium sp. M7A.F.Ca.CA.002.05.1.1
TGAGCGTGGCCGCAGCGCCGAGATGAACGCCGTCAATGCGCCACTCTACGCACCCTGGATGATCTGATTTCCCAGGTTTTTTTCGGGTTCCATGGTGATAGCGAATGTTGCAGGAATGCACCACCCGCCAGTGAAATTGCATTGATGTCCAAGTGGCGTCCGGCCGCCACAAAAATGCGCGATTGGCCGGAGATAGCGTTGCCGGGCAAGGCGGTTATGGTTTATGGCTGCTGCCGTCGATTAATGCATGTCATTCAAAAGTGGGGACCAGTTTTGAAACAATGGCGTGCAACTGGCATTGAAATAGCGCCGAAAGGGCGAGATCCAATCATGTTCTTCAAGCGAGTTGGTCAATTGAAAGCACCGCAGAGGGCTGTTTTCCTGGCGCTTTCAGTAGTTGTTCCATCGCTCTTTCTGTCGGCCTGCATGTCGTCGGAGAAAGATATCGACCTGTCGACCTATGTCGAGCAGACCGAGCCGGCCGATGTTCTCTACAATCAGGGCCTTGCCAATCTCAATGCCGGGCGCCTGCAGGAGGCGAGCCGGAAGTTCGACGCCGTCGACCGTCAGCATCCCTATTCGGAATGGGCCCGCAAATCGATGGTGATGGGCGCTTTCGCCGACTATCGCCAGGGCAATTACGATGAGGCGATCGGCTCGGCCAAGCGCTATCTCACGCTTTACCCGTCGACCGATGACGCCGCCTATGCGCAGTACATCATCGGCTTGAGCTACTACCGTCAGATCAAGGACGTGACGCAGGACCAGAAGGAAGCGCGCCAGACCGTCCAGACGATGCAGGATCTGGTCACGCGCTGGCCAACATCGGAATATGTCGAAGACGCCAAGGAAAAGATCCGCTTCGCCAACGACCAGTTGGCCGGCAAGGAAATGCAGATCGGCCGTTACTATCTTGAGCGGCGTGAATACATCGCTGCCGTGAAGCGCTTCCGCACCGTGGTCGAGAACTATTCCAACACCCGCCATGTCGAGGAGGCGCTCGCCCGCTTGACCGAAAGCTATTACGCGATGGGTCTGACCTCGGAGGCACAAACCGCCGCCGCCGTGCTCGGCACCAACTACCCCGACAGCCCATGGTACAAGGATTCCTACAAGCTCTTGCAGAGCAATGGGCTTGCACCGCGCGAGAATGCCGGGTCGTGGATATCCAAAGCCGGGAAGATGATCACCGGCGCCTGACGTATGAGCATCGACTGAAGCGCCACAGCGCTTTTCGGATTGATCCGGTGCTCAAACAAAAAGATAGTGCGGCGCTGCGACTGCAAATGGTCGCGTGCCGTTCTAGATTCGGGTTCTGATGCTTTCCAGACTGTCGATCCGCGATATCGTCCTGATCGAGAAGCTGGATATAGACTTCCAGCCGGGTCTTTCGGTACTGACCGGCGAAACCGGTGCCGGCAAATCCATCCTGCTCGACGCCCTTTCGCTGGCGCTCGGTGCGCGCGGCGATGCTTCGCTGGTGCGCCATGGCGCGGCGCAAGGCCAGGTCATCGCCGTCTTCGACGTGCCGCGCAATCATCCGGCGCGTACGCTGCTTGCCGACAATGCGATCGAGGACGACGGCGACATCATCCTGCGCCGCCTGCAGACGGCGGACGGCCGCACCCGTGTCTTCGTCAACGATCAGCCTTCGAGCGTCACGCTGATGCGCGATGTCGGGCGCGCGCTGGTCGAGATCCACGGCCAGCATGACGAGCGCGCGCTGGTCGATCCCGGAGCACACCGCGAGGTGCTCGACGCTTTCGGGGGCCATCTCGGCGCCGTCCGCTCGACCGCCGAGGCATGGCGGCACTGGCGCGCCTGCGAGCAGGAGCTGTCGCGCCACCGCATCAAGGTGGCGGCGGCCGCGCGCGAGGCCGACTATCTGCGCGCGGCGGTGGCGGAATTGACCAAGCTCGATCCGCAGCCGGGCGAGGAGACCGACCTTGCCGAACTGCGCGCATCGATGATGCGGGCCGAAAAGATCGCTTCCGAAATCCATGACGCGCAGGATGTGCTGTCGGGCCCATCTTCGCCCCTGCCGCAACTGGCCAGCCTGTTGCGGCGGCTGCAGCGCAAGGTGTCGGAGGCGCCCGGCCTGCTCGACGATGTCGTCAAATCGCTCGACGAGGCGATGCTGTCGCTCGACGCGGCGCAATCGGGCGTCGAGGCAGCACTGCGCGCCACCGAATATGATCCGCAGCGGCTGGAGAAAGCGGAGGAGCGGCTGTTTTCGCTGCGCGCCGCCTCGCGCAAGCACAGCGTCGCCGTCGACGATCTAGCGCAGCTGCGCGACACGATGTCGGCCGATCTCGCCGATCTCGATGCCGGCGAGGAGCGCCTGCATGGGCTGGAAAAGCAGGCCACCGCCGCGCGCGAGACCTACGACATTGCCGCCGCGCAGCTGTCCTCGCTGCGTCATGCGGCGGCGGTCGGCCTGACCAAGGCCGTGATGGCCGAACTGCCGGCCCTGAAGCTCGAACGCGCCGCCTTTATCGTGGAAATGAAGAGCGAGGCCGAGAGCCGCATGGAAGAGGGGATCGACCAGATCGAGTTCTGGGTGCGCACCAATCCAGGCACGCGGCCCGGGCCGATGATGAAAGTGGCCTCCGGCGGCGAGCTTTCGCGCTTCCTTCTGGCGCTGAAGGTGGCGCTGGCCGACCGCGGTTCGGCGCCGACGCTGGTGTTCGATGAAATCGACACCGGCGTGGGCGGTGCTGTCGCCGACGCCATCGGCCAGCGGCTGGCGCGACTGTCGAAACGCGTCCAGGTGCTGTCGGTGACGCACGCACCGCAGGTGGCGGCACGCGCGGCGACGCATTTCCTGATCTCCAAATCAGGCACCACCGACCGTGTCGCCACAGGCATCGCCGAGATGGACCGGCCGGCGCGGCAGGAAGAGATCGCGCGCATGCTGGCCGGCGCCACCATCACCGATGAAGCGCGCGCGGCCGCCGAACGGTTGCTGCGCGAGAACACCACAGCTGCATAAGAACGGCTGATGTCAGGGATCGAGTCAGGATATGGCTCCATCCTGCTGTTCAGGAATGATTTTCTTGAAATGCTGATCTATTGTGTAGCGCCACCGTTCGGGGAAGAAAGCATGTCCGAAAAACCAGTTGATGCCCTGACCGAAAGCGAGGCCGAAGCCGAGCTGAAGCGGCTGGCGGAAGAGATCGCCGAGCACGACCGGCGCTACCATACCGAAGATGCGCCTGTTATCACCGATGCGGAGTATGATGCGCTCGCACGGCGCAACCTTGCCATCGAGGAGCGCTTTCCGGCGCTGGTGCGCGAGGATTCGCCATCGCTCAGGGTCGGAGCCGCTCCGGCGGAAGGCTTTACCAAGGTGCGCCATGCCGTGCCGATGCTCAGCCTTGCCAAGGCCTATACCGACGATGACGTCACGGATTTCATCGAACGCGGGCGGCGGTTCTTCGATCGCGACAAGGAGCTCGACATCGCCTTCACAGCCGAACCGAAGATCGACGGGCTGTCGGCTTCGCTGCGTTACGAAAACGGTGTGTTCGTGCAGGGCGCGACGCGTGGCAACGGCGCCGTTGGCGAAGACATCACCGCCAATTTGAAGACGATCGCCGATATTCCAGCGAAGCTGAAAGGCTCGGGCTGGCCCGAAATCATCGAGATCCGCGGTGAGGTCTACATGACCTATGCGGAATTCGAGGCGCTGAAGCAGCGATCGGCTGCGGCCGGCGGCCAGGACTACGTCAATCCGCGCAATACGGCGGCCGGATCGCTGCGCCAGAAGGATCCATCCGTCACCGCCAGCCGCAACCTCAAATTCTTCGCCTATGCCTGGGGTTACACGACGGCTGATCCCGCTCCGACCCAATATGATTCGGTGCAGAAATTCGCCGAGTGGGGGTTCAAGATCAGTCCGCTGATGGTGCGGGCGAAATCGGCCGAGGAGCTGATCGCGCATTATCATCGGATCGAGGAGCAGCGCTCGGCGCTCGGCTACGATATCGACGGCGTCGTCTACAAGGTCGACCAGCTGGAGTTGCAGCGCCGCTGGGGTTTCGTCACCGGCGAACCGCGCTGGGCGGTCGCGCATAAATTTCCGGCCGAACAGGCGATGACGACCGTGCAGAAGATCGACATCCAGGTCGGCCGTACCGGTACGCTGGCGCCGGTTGCGCGGCTGGCGCCGGTCACTGTCGGCGGCGTCGTGGTCGAGAACGTCACGCTGCACAATGAGGACTACATCAAGGGCCTGGACTCGACCGGCGAGCCGATCCGCGACGGCATCGATGTGCGCATCGGCGATACGGTCGTGATCCAGCGGGCAGGCGATGTCATTCCGCAGATCGTCAGCGTCGTCATCGACAAGCGGCCTGCTGATGCGGTGCCTTACGAGTTCCCTCACACTTGCCCGATCTGCGGCTCGCCGGCGACGCGCGAGATCAACGAAAAGACCGGCAAGGAAGATTCCCGCCGGCGCTGCACCGGCGAACTGATCTGCCCGGCGCAGGCGGTGGAAGGATTGCGCCACTTCGTGTCACGCGGCGCCCTGGACATCGAAGGCCTCGGCGCGGAGAACATAGACACGTTCTTCAATGCGGGATTGATCAAGACCGCCGCCGATATCTTCACGCTCAGGGATCGCCGTCCGGCCGTCACCAGGGCGCTGGCCGAACGCCGCGAGGAGCAGGCAAGGCAGCGCGAGGCCGCATCGGGCAAGACGCGCAAGAATGTGCGCAGCGTCGAGGATCGCAACTATGAGGGCCTCGACAAGCTGTTCGCCGCCATCGACTCGC
>NZ_RZQI01000454.1:0-4767 GCF_003998335.1 Mesorhizobium sp. M7A.F.Ca.CA.002.05.1.1
ACCTGGACCCGCCAATGAACTCGGCGCGCCTAAGAAGGCGACGATTCTGCTGCTCCTGATACCCTCCGCCGTAGGATCTCAATTGAGAATGGGGAGTCTGCCGTTCCTTATTGAAGCCGCCCCGCCGGAGGGGAAAGTCCGGAAATACGGTATGAGATATCGGTCGTCGTTCTCGCCGAGATGCGCAATCCATGACCTCACGTCTGGCATCGCTGGACGCAAGTATGATTTCGCTCAGTCGACGGCAAATACACTCTTGCGGCGCTTCCTCCCAAAGCGTGGGCCGCAAGGAGTACGACGATGCCAAACGTACGACATGTTTGGATAACAATTGCCTGGGCCGCGCTGTTAGCGGCAGGCTCGGGTTTGGCGGCCTTGGCTCATGACGGCGGCCACATTAGTGGCGGCCAAGGAGAGGGCTACGGTCACCGCCACAGTGACGAAGGACATGACGCGGGAGGGCCAAATGACCCTTCAAAGGCCGGGAGCATCGGCGGTCGCTGCCGGCGATCAGTTCTCAGAATGCTGATCTCATTGAGGCGAGAATTCCATCACCTGCAGAGGTGTGCGGCCAGTCGGGAGAACCAACTCGATACAGCGGTCGCCGAGGTCTTCCTGCGAGAATCGCTTCTTTGAATGTAACGAGACGAACCAGCATTGGTCCGGGCGCGCCCCGGATGGGCCGGCCTCCCCGGCAGGAGGAATCATGAATATCAATCATCCCGGCAAACCGGAGACGGAGGTCGTAGCATTGACCTTACCGCGTGCCAAAGAGGGGAGATTTGTCCGCGCGCTCCGCATCGTCGCATTTGGCGTTGCTGCCCTATCTGCGTTGTCCGCCGCTGCGTATGCCGGCCGGCAGTATTGGACGGTCTGGCGTTTCGAGGAATCGACCGACGATGCCTATGTGGAGGCCCACATCGTGCCAGTTGCACCTCAAGTCGCCGGCTACCTCGCCACTGTGCTGGTCGCAGACAATCAGAAGGTCAAGGCGGGCGACGTGTTGGCGACCATCGATCCGCGCAGCTTCAAGGCAGCCGTCGATGAGGCGAAGGCAGACGTCGCCGAGGCGAAGGCGAAAATCGTGAGCATCGACGCCCAGTTGGCAGAGCAGCGCGCCCTCATCGACGAGGCGGATGCCACCCTAAAGGCCGACCAGGCCACGGAGGTCTATGCCGCGCAAAATGACGAACGCTTCGAAACGCTTGCCAAGGGGGGATATGGCTCCGTCCAGAATGCACAGCAGGCAGCATCCCAGATCGGCGCCGCGAACGCATTGGTCGCGAAGGACAAGGCAGCCCTGGAGGCGGTGCGGCGAGAGGTCGGCACTCTCGCGGCCCAGCTTGATGAAGCAAATGCTGCTCTGCAGCACAACCAAGGAGCACTCGAGGAGGCAGAACTGAACCTAGGCTACACGGTTTTGCGGGCGCCCAGCGAAGGCGTTGTCGGTATGCGCCAGTTGCGGGTGGGCCTCTACGTCCAGCCTGGCATGCAACTACTTGCGGTAGTCCCGCTCGACGGTATCTATGTGGTCGCCAACTACAAAGAAACCCAGCTCTCCGAGGTCACTTCGGGCCAGAAGGTCAGGATCGACGTTGATGCTTTCGCCGACACCCCCGTAAGGGGCATCGTTGACAGCATCGCGCCGGCCAGCGGCCAAGAGTTCTCGCTCCTGCCCCCCGACAATGCCACCGGAAATTTCACGAAGATCGTTCAGCGGATCCCCGTCAAGATCGCAATAGACCGGGATGATCCTCTCGCAGGGTTGCTCCTGCCCGGAATGTCAGTCACCGCCACGATCACCGTTAGCCAACCGCCGCCAGATACAGAGCATGGCAGGTCTCGAAACCAGCCATGACCGAGACCCTACCGATGACATCGCATCGCGACAGGGAGGGTGCGACTTTCCGCGATTGGATCTGCATTTTCGGATGCATGCTCGGCGCGTTGATCGCTGTGCTGGACATCCAGATCACCAATTCCTCGCTTCCGGAGATCGAGGGCGGGATTGGTACGGGCTCCGACAACGGAACGTGGATATCCACCTCCTATCTCATCGGAGAAATCATCATGATCCCGCTGACGGATTTCTTCACGCGAGTGTTTTCGTTCCGCAGGTTTCTGCTCGGCAGCACCTGCCTGTTCCTCCTCTTTTCAGTCGCGTGCGCTTTCACGACAAGCCTCGGGCAGATGATCGTCCTCAGGGGTTTTCAGGGCTTCGCCGGCGGCGTGATGATCCCAATGGCATTCACCCGCGTGCTGACGTCCTTGCCACAACGCCAGCGGCCGGTTGGCTTGGCAGCATTTGCGCTCACGGCCACTTTTGGGCCTGCGATCGGACCGACTATCGGCGGTTACCTCACCCAGCACTATGGCTGGGAGTTTATCTTCTTCGTCAATCTCGTGCCGGGAGTCCTGATGCTCGGCCTGCTTTTTCCAACCCTCGAGCGGGAGAGGATGAACCTTTCGCTGTTGAAGGAGGGGGATTGGTATGGCATCGCCTTCATGATTGTTGGGCTTTCCTGCCTCCAGACCGTGCTCGACGAGGGCAACAAGAATGGCTGGTTTGGCTCGCCGCTCATCGTTCATCTATCGATCGTTGCCGTCGTCGCCCTTGCGGTCTTTGTCGCCATAGAGCTGACCGTTGATAGGCCTGCCGTTCAACTGCGGGTGCTCGTCCACCGTAACTTCGCGCTCGGAACCCTAGCCAACATGCTGGTCGGCGTCGCGCTGTTTGGCTCGGTCTATGTGCTCCCGGCCTATCTGAGCCAAGTCCAAGGGTACAATTCCGAGCAGATTGGTATGGTGTTGGCCTGGGTCGGGCTGCCCCAACTGGTAATTATTCCGTTCGTTCCCTGGTTGCAGAAGCATTTGAGCGCACGTGCAATCGTCTGCGCCGGGCTCGCGATCTTTGCAGCGAGCTGTTTCATGAACACGCATCTTAACGTGAATGATGGCAGCGATCAGTTCGTGACCACGAATTTCATCCGTGCATTCGGCCAGGCCATCGTCCTTGCTCCGCTTGCCGGTATTGTGATGGTCGGCATACCTAGCGAACTCTCCGGTGCGGCGTCCGGGGTTCTCAATATGATGCGCAGCCTCGGTGGGGCGCTGGGAACGGCCATGCTGGCAACACTGATCACCAGGCGGGAGCAATTCCATTCCAACATTATCGGGCAGTCTGTCACGCCCTACAGCGAGCCCACCGAGCAGTTCATATCTCGAATGACGGAATACATTATGTCGCGCGGTGTCTCAGACGAGAGTCTAGCACGCCACCAGGCGGAGGCCTTTCTCGGGAAGCTCATCGCGCAGCAGTCCCTGATCATGGCCTTCTCCGACACGTTCTACGTCCTTGGCATCATCTTGCTGGTGGCGGCGGTGGCGGTGCTGTTCACCCGGAGCCGTAGTCCAATGTGACAGGGTGCCGGGAGATCGACCTTCCCGCAGCTTCCGTCGCCGCGGTAGCCCGACAGGCCGAAGACGTCGTCTGGCTAGTGAATTCTCGTGTTGAACTGAAGTCGATTGCCACGGCCCGGAGGCCGACGAGCGTCATCGACGCATCCAGCTGCCTGCCAGTCATCCCTATGAATACTGGAACAGCCAAACCACAGAGCGAGCCGGACTGTACCTTCAGACGACCAGATCGGCCGATCTGACAGCTAATCGCGTGGGTCTCCCCCGACTTACATGCATCTAAAAGGAGTAGAGCAATGAATCCCCAACTGACTGACATCGAACAGGTCCGACGTGCCAAGGCGAGATACTGCCGTTTCGTCGATACCCGAGACCTGGAACAATTCGCCTCCCTTTTAGAGCCGACAGTCGAGGTTCGGGTCTTCAGCACCGAAGGCGAGCTCATCGCAAGCTTCGATGATCGCGAGAGCTATATGGACGCCATGCGGAGCTACATTCAAGGTTCGCACTCGATCCACCAGCTTCACAACGACGAAATCGATCAGATTTCGCAAACGGAGATCACCGCCATTTGGTCGATGGAGGACGTGCTTGTCTTTCCTGGAGCGGCCGCCGGTCTTCCGGCTCGGATCAAGGGCTACGGACATTATCATGAGCTATGGCGACTTGGCCCCTACGGTTGGCGTCTCGCGCGCATGACGCTTCGCCGGACGATCTTCGAAGTCACCAACGCGTAGGAGGCGATCATGGTTGGAAATCCGATTCATGTCGGAATTATCGGAGTGCACCCCGACAATGGCTGGCCGACGATCGCACACAAGGCGGCGGATGAAAGGCTGCTCGAATATCGCGTCACCACCATCAGCAGCAACCGGGTGGAGGTAATAAAGGTTGCAGCCGAGGGATTTGGCATCCCACATGCCGATACGAACGAGACGCTCGTCAATGATCCGGGCGTAGGTGTCGTCGTCGCGGTCACGGTGACGCAGCACAGGGAACTCGCAATCCGATTGCTCGAAGCAGGCAAGATCGTCTTCTGCGAGTGGCCTCCGGAGGCCTACGGTGCCACACGCCTTCAGGAAGTGCCATCGCCGAGCGTGGGCCTGAGTTCCCCGCGTCCCGTCTCCGACTTGAGGAACAACGCCCGCCTCGCACAGACCTTGGACGGCGCGGTTGACCTCCAGAGTCTAATCAATGCGATCGAATGTAGCGAGGGGGAGGCGGTCGATGTCTGAGACGATGCTGGCGCTTATAATGACGCGAGCGGGCGGACCCGAGGTCATGGAAACGCGCGAGATCGCCCGGCCGCGCATTGCGAACGATACGGATATTCTGGTTCGCGTGATGGCG
>NZ_RZQI01000455.1:0-4751 GCF_003998335.1 Mesorhizobium sp. M7A.F.Ca.CA.002.05.1.1
GCTCGGCGTCGGCGCGGTGATCCTCGGCGGCGGCGCCTTTACCGGCGGCGTCGTCTCGCCGGTCGGCACGGTGGTCGGCGCTCTGACGCTGTCGCTCGCGGGCTCGCTTTTGTCTTTCCTGCAGGTGCCGCCGACGTGGCAGATCGGCGCCCAGGGCGTCATCCTGTTTCTCGTGCTGGCCGGGCGCGTGCTTTTGTCGGAGCGGACGCGATGACCCGGAGATTGAGCCTCGCGCCGTGGACCTACGGCTTCATCGTGGCGCTCGCAATGTGGCTGGCGACGACAGCCTATTCGGGCATCGGCAGTGCCGGCGCCACGTTGTCGGGCGCGCTCGCCTTCGGTGCCTTCAGCGTGGTGGTGGGAACCGGGCAGATGTTCGTGGTCGCTTCCGGGCCGGGCAATATCGACCTGTCCGTGCCATCCGTGCTGACGCTGGCCGCCTATGTGTCGATGACGGTGATGCAAGGGTCCGACGGCATGCTGCTGCCTGGCCTGCTTGCAGCACTTGCCGTCGGCGCTGTCGCTGGTGCCGCGAACTTCCTTGCCATCGTCGCGCTCAGGCTGCCGCCGATCATCGCGACGCTCGCCTGGAGCTTCGTCTTCCAGTCGCTTGCCTTCAATCTCGGCGGCCAGGCGACGCTGAAGCCGCCGGCAGGCCTTTCCCGGTTCACCTCGATGAGCCTTGGCGGTGTGCAATTCATGCCGATCGCGGTGATGCTGCTGACGCTGGCCGCCATGATCGCTCTCAAACGCACGGTCTGGGGCCGGCAAGTGCTGGCCACCGGCCAGAGCGAACCGGCGGCGCGGCTTGCCGGCATCAACGTCGCACGGGTGCGGTTGATTGCCTATATGCTGTGCGGCACGGCGGCGGCGCTCGCCGGCTTCCTGCTTGCCGGCTTCAGCGGCGGGGCAGCACTCAACATGGGTGACGCCTATCTGATGGAATCGATCGCCGTGGTGGTGCTTGGCGGCACCAGCGTCGCTGGTGGGCAGGCCAACGCGGTAGGCATATGGGGGGCTGCGTTGTTCTTCAACCTGATGTCTACCATGCTCAACACCTTTGGCATCCAGGCAGGCGTGCGCTTCCTTTTGACCGGCGTGCTGATCATCCTGATCGTC
Source organism: Mesorhizobium sp. M7A.F.Ca.CA.002.05.1.1 (assembly GCF_003998335.1). Lineage (NCBI taxonomy): Bacteria > Pseudomonadati > Pseudomonadota > Alphaproteobacteria > Hyphomicrobiales > Phyllobacteriaceae > Mesorhizobium > Mesorhizobium sp. M7A.F.Ca.CA.002.05.1.1. The sequence goes on from NZ_RZQI01000455.1 coordinate 1,120, forward strand.
GTTCTCGTGCCGAGGCCTCGCGTCAGATGACATCCGCCACTGACACGCTCGCCAAGCTGTTCGAAACAGAGGCGGTTTCCTTCGTCGATTTGACGCATCCGATGAAGCCCGGCATGCCGGTGTGGCCGACGCACCCGCATTACTGCCAGGAGATGGTGGAATCCTATGACCGCGGCGACGTCGCCTGCAACCATGCGTTGGCCATGAGCGAGCACACCGGCACGCATTTCGACGCGCCGGTCCATTTCATCCGCGGCGGTGCTGCCATCTCCGGCATTCCGGTCGAGCGTTTCTTCGGCCGCATGGTGACGATCGATGCGCGTGGCTGTCAGCCCCGGCAGGCGGTCGAGCCGGATTCTATCTTTGCTTTCGAGGCCGAACATGGCCGCATACGGCAGGGCGACGCCGTGTTCTTCCATTTCGGCTGGGACCGGCTCTGGGACGATCCGGCTGCGTTTCTCGCCGACTGGCCAGGACTGTCGCCGCAAGCAAGCGAATTGCTGGTCGAGCGCGGTGCGCGCATCGTCGGCTCGGACTGCCTGTCGATCGATTGTTTCGGCAGCGAGGATTTCCCGGCGCACAATACGTTGCTTTCAGCAGGCATCCTGATCGGCGAGAATTTCGCACGGCTTGGTGACTTGCCGCCTTGGTGCTTCCTGATCAGCTTGCCGCTGGCGATCGAAGGCGGTAGCGGATCACCGCTGCGCGCCGTCGCGCTGGTCGAGGGCTAATTCCGGCTTACGAGAAGTCCAGCTGAACCTTGAGCGTTCGCTCCGGTTCCTTCTCGATCAAGTTGAAGGCTGCGCGTGCATCGGCCGCCGCGAACACCTGCGTGATCATGCCTTGCGGATCGAGCCGCTTGTCGGCCAGCCATTCGACGACGCGCGGCAACAGCCGGCGGTTCAGGCGCGAGCCGACGATGGTCAGTTCCTTGCGCACCACTTCCTGCTGGCTGAGGTTGGATGGGGCGTCCGAAAAGCCGAGCAGGCCGATGCGGCCCGCCGGGCTGGCCAGCCGGCAAGCCTCGTCGAGAAGTGCGGGAATGCCGGCGCCGTCAATGACCAGCGTCGGGCCAAGACCGTCATTTTCACCGCGCACCGCGGCCGGCACGGGATCGCGCACAGAGTGGATCACCCTGTCGGCACCGAAGCGGAGCGCTCGCTCCAGGCGGGCTTCGTCGATATCGGCAACGATGCACCGTGCGCCCTTGAGTTTGGCGACCTGCAGGACAGTGACGCCGACCGTGCCGGCGCCATAGATCAGCGCTGTGTCCTCGGGTCCGCAACCGGTACGATCGAGCACATTGGCGGCGATGGAAAACGGCTCGGCCAGTGCCGCCAGCCCAAACGGCATATCCCTTGGAACCGGTATGACATTTGCCGCCGGCACCGCGACGAAGGCGCGAAAACCGCCGTCGCGGTGAACGCCCATCACTTCGAGGTTGGCGCAGACATTGGAGCGGCCGACCCGGCAGGGATAGCAGTGGCCGCACGACACCACGGGATCGACCACCACACGGTCTCCCGTCGCAATGCCGGTCACATTGCGTCCGAGCGCTGTTACGCTGCCGGCGAATTCATGGCCGATGATACGTGGATAGACGGCGAACGGATTGGAGCCATGCAGGATGTGAATGTCGGAGCCGCAGATGCCGGCACGGCTGACATGAACGACGACTTCGCCTGCCCCGGGCTGGGGTATCGTGCCCTGCCGGACTTCCAGCGACTGCGGCGCGCGAACGAGAACTTCAAGCATGGCCTCACCACTTGTATACTAGTCGACAAGTGGCTCAATCTCGCTGCTTCGTCAAGCGCTCATGGCGGCTGTTAGACAGCCTCTTACCTGACACGTTGCGACACGAAATCGGAACTGGCGTTCACTGAAACGCAAATGCCCTGGCGTCCGCAGTTTGGACGCTCAATGCGCTGTCTTGCCGGTCTCCTCTCGAAGGGGCGGGCAGTCAAAATTTGTTGACTTCCATCAAGGAGGAAATGACTACCGCTTGCCTATCCGTCGGACCATAAGACAGGCTGTGCGATCGGGGCCTCGGCCGGCTTGCCGCACGGAAGGCGACCTTGCCTTTGAACGCGGACGCGCCATCTGGAATGGGGCAGCCGCCTGCATGACGGAATGGCAACAGCATTGGAACAGCCTCAATTTGCCACCGAGCGCGATCCGAGGCTGAGACTGATTATTCCAATCATCGTCGCCATCGCCTTTCTGATGGAGCAGCTCGATTCCACCATCATCACCACCGCGATCCCTGCCATCGCGCGCAGCCTCGACACGACGCCGGTCAGGCTGAACCTGGCGATCACCACCTACATCCTGACGCTGGCCGTATTCATTCCCGTCAGCGGCTGGTTCGCCGACAGGTTCGGCGCACGAAAAGTGTTCGCGCTCGCGCTTTTCACCTTCACCCTCGGCTCGGCGCTGTGCGGCATGGCCAACAGTTTCGGCATGCTTTTGGCGATGCGCGCCCTGCAGGGGCTGGGCGGCGCCATGATGACGCCGGTCGGGCGGCTGATCCTGCTGCGCAGCTTTCCGCGCAGCGGGTTGATCACCGCCATGACCTACATGACCTTGCCCGCCATCATGGGGCCTGTGATCGGGCCGCTGCTCGGCGGCCTGTTGACCACCTATGCATCGTGGCGCTGGATATTCTATGTCAACGTGCCTTTCGGTTGTCTCGGCATTCTGGCGGCGCTGCGCTTCGTCGACGATTTCCGCGAGGAGGCGGTGCAGCGCTTCGACTTCGCCGGGTTCCTGATGGTGGGATGCGGAGTCGCGCTGCTGCAGTTCGGACTGGAAAGCATCGGTAGGCCGATCATCTCCGTTTCGGCGACAGCGTTGGTGTTGGCCGCGGCGATCCTGCTGCTGCTCGCCTTCGGGCGCTATGCGCGCCGCGTCGTTGCACCGGCAGTCGATCTGACACTGTTTCGATTTCGCTCGTTCTGGGTCGGTACGCTCGCAGGCGGCCTGTGCCGCGTTGGCCTCAACGGCGTGCCTTTCCTGTTGCCGCTGATGCTGCAGGTCGGCTTTGGCATGAGCCCGGTCACCTCGGGCTCGCTGACATTCGTCGGCAGCTTCGGCGCCTTGCTCATTCGGCCGCTGCTGTCGCCGCTGTTGCGGCGCTTTGGCTTCAATGTCGTGCTCATCGGCAGCGCGGTGGTCGGCTCCGCCGCTGTCGGGGGCTTCGCCTTGATCGAAGCCGATACGCCGCACTGGATGATCGGCCTTTACGTCTTTGTCTTCGGGGTCATCCGGTCGGCGCAGTTCATGACCTCCAACACGCTGTCCTATGCCGACCTGCCGGACGACAAGCTCAGCCGCGCCACCAGTCTCGGCGGCGTCCTGCAGCAACTCAGCGTTTCCCTGGGCGTTTCGATCGCCGCCATGGTGCTGGGCCTTGTCGCAGGAGAAACCCGCATCGTGACAGCGGAACGCTTCCACCAGGTGTTCCTGCTGACCGCGGTCATCCCGCTGCTGTCCGTCCCCGGCTTCCTGTACCTGCGTGCCGAGGACGGCGTGCAGGTCAGCGGCCATGTTCGACCACGAAATTCTCGTTGACGCCGCGCCTTCGGCTGTCCTGGAGACATCGAGCCCGCCTGTCTGCCTGGCTGCCACCAATC
>NZ_RZQI01000456.1:0-4745 GCF_003998335.1 Mesorhizobium sp. M7A.F.Ca.CA.002.05.1.1
CGCTTCAAGACCAAGGTCCTTGTAGGCCTCCTCCTTAGTCATGGCGCCCGGACCTGGCGCAACACCCAGCCCTTCGCCACCGTTCGTCTCAGCGTTTTTGCGCCAGACGGGAAATCTGCCGTCAAGATACGTCTCTAGCAGCTGTCGGCTCTCCGGGTCGCTGGAGAGTTCGCGGTAGAGGTGTTGCAATTCCGCCAGCCCCATCGCGCCAAGCATCTTGCCTTCGTGGCGGCCAGCCAGGACCAGTCCTTCGAGGCCGCCGGTATCGTGATCGAGCTCCATTTCCAATGCCGCCGTGCGCACCGTCGAGCGTTTGCCCGGGGCAAGGCCGGCCGGCTGGCCTTTCATTCGCATGGAACCATACCAGGCAATTGCCCCGGTGAGAATCATGCCGCCGATGCCTTCACGGCCGACCACAAGCACGGCGACGCCGACAACTGCCAGAAGAGCCGGCCCGAGCGTTCGCAGCGTGCTCGCCAGTTTCGCCGGCTCGGCACGCAGAAAGATCGTCACCGCGCCGAGAAGCAGCAGAAGCAACGCTACAAAAGCGATGATTGCGCCCATTATTTTCCGCCGCCCCGCAGATGCTCGATCATCAGCCGGTCTTCCGGCCTGCCCCTGGCTTCGAGCGCCTTCAACCCGCCGGTCGCATACACGGCGACGGCCGAAAGCAGCCCTGCCAAGGTCGCGGCAGCCCGCCGATCAAATCGGAACCAAGCCCCCTTGGAAAGCCGCGCAATCTCTTTGAACGCCTTTTCCGCGCCGGAATCATGGCCTTCCTGAAACACGAAGACAGGAACGCCATGAAGGCCGAGGCTGCCGGCCTTTTCGGCCAGATCGTCGATATTCTCTTCCATCGCGTCGCCGATGTAGACCAGCGCATTGACCTTGGCGGCCGCCGTCTGTTTCAGCGCATGCGTCAGGACCTTTCCGATCTGGGTGTGGCCGCTGCGGCATTCGATCCGCGTCATCAGCTGCTTCAAGGCATTGGTGTCGCTCACGAAAGCCGACGAACGGCACTCGCCGAGGCCGCGAAAATAAACCAGTTGCACGCTGAGGGTTCCGGCCTTGCCGACTGCGTCGAACATCTGGCCCTGCAGCGTGCAGGCCAGATCCCAGGTCGGCTGGCGGCTCATCGTCGCGTCGAGGGCAAGGATCAGCCTGCCCGAACCGGTCGCCGACGCGGCAAGTGTCCTCGCCTGACGAATGAAGGCGTCGATCTCGCCGGCGTTGGATTGAGGCTTGACCGGCGCAGGACTGGTCCTCGCTGGCACAGGCTGCTTCTTATCACTCATGAAAAACAAGATGTGGCGTTGCCACATCGCTTGCAAGCCCCACATCGGGCGGTGCAAAGGGCCAGGCGGTGATGCCACCTGGGGTCAGAGCAGACCGAGATCGGCCAGCTCGCGCCTGAGTTTCGGCGGCATCTCGATCAATCCGGCCTTGCCCTTGCCCAGATCGAGCGGCGCGTCCGCCGGTTTCAGGTAGCGCCAGCCCTGAAAAGCCCGGCGCGGCTGCCAGTCGGTGCGTACAACCTCGGGGTCGAGTATCAGATGGCAACGGCCTATGCCTTCACTGTCGGTGAACGGCCGGATTTCGGTGATCAACTGGCGGCACTGCACATTGCCTTTGATCACCCAATAGAGCGAACCGCCATCGGTAACCTCGGCGCCGCGTGTCGGCATCATGCGGGTGGTGTGATACTGCTCGACCGGCTCACCGGCGCGCCGCCGCTCGTCGAGGCGGAAGGCGATCCACTCTTCGAGATCCTCGACGCTGTCGCAGCCGACACAGAGTTTTATGAGATTGAGAGACATCGCTTAAGGTTAGTCCCGCACGCGAACGCGTCAACGACCGGATCGACTTCTCCACAGCGGCGGTTTAGGCCAGCCTTCAGCACTCCACGACGTTGACTGCAAGCCCGCCAAGGCTGGTTTCCTTGTACTTCTCGTTCATGTCGAGGCCGGTCTGGCGCATGGTCTCGATCGCCGCATCGAGCGGTACGAAATGGATGCCGTCGCCCTTGATGGCCAGCGACGCGGCCGTCACCGCCTTGACCGCGCCCAGCGCATTGCGCTCGATGCACGGCACCTGAACCAGACCACCAACCGGATCGCAGGTCATGCCGAGATGATGTTCGAGCGCGATCTCGGCGGCATTCTCGACCTGTTCGGGCGTACCGCCCATGACGGCGCACAGGCCCGCTGCGGCCATCGCCGACGCGGAGCCTACCTCACCCTGGCAGCCGACCTCGGCGCCCGAGATCGATGCGTTGGTCTTGATGATGCCGCCAACGGCGGCAGCCGTCAGCAGGAAATCACGAATGCTCGGCTGGTCCGCCTCGGGATGGAAATGCAGCCAGTAGCGCAGCACCGCCGGCAGCGTGCCGGCAGCGCCATTGGTCGGCGCGGTGACCACGCGGCCGCCGGCGGCATTTTCCTCGTTCACGGCCATGGCGTAGATCGACAGCCAGTCATTGGCGAGCAAAGGATTGGGCTTGTTCTGCTGCCACTGCTCCTGCAGCTTATCGTGCAGCATGCGGGCACGGCGGCGCACCTTCAGCCCACCCGGCATGATGCCATCCTGCGACAGGCCACGGTCGATGCAGCCCTTCATGGCGCTCCAGATTCCGTCGAGGCCGGCGTCGAGCTCCTCGCGCGTCATCTGCGTTTCCTCGTTGACGCGTTTCATGTCGGCGATGGAAAGACCGCTTTTGCCGGCCATGGCCAGCATCTCGACCGCATTCTTGAACGGATAAGGCACTTTCTTGCCTTCGGTTGTCACCGAACCCTTGGCTTTCATCCGCTGCAGTTCTTCTTCGGAAACCACGAAGCCGCCGCCGATCGAATAATAGATCCGCTTGAGCAGCAGGCGGCCGCCGGCGTCATAGGCGTAGAACGCCATGCCGTTGGCGTGACCGGTGAGCGGCGTCTTGCGGTCCAGCACCAGATCGGTGGCCGGATCAAAGCGATAGGAGGGATGGCCGGGCGGCGAAATGCGCTTTTCGGCGGCGATGCGGCTGGCAATGCCATCGGCCTGGTCGGGATCGACCGTCTGCGGCGTCAGACCGGCAAGGCCGAGCATGACGGCGCGATCACTGCCGTGGCCAATACCGGTGTAGGCGAGTGACCCGTGCAGGCTTGCGCCAAGCCGGTCGACCTTGACGCCCGCCGGACGCGGCCAGTCATTTCCCGCGACCTCGTCGAGAAACCGCGCAGCGGCGGTCATCGGCCCCATCGTGTGCGAACTCGACGGTCCTATGCCGATCTTGAACAGGTCGAAAACCGAAAGGAACACGCGGCGTTGTCTCCTGGAGTCAGGTCGAGGACTACATATAGGAATTCCCACGATGTTTCCGCTCTTTTGGAAATCGCGGCGCTGCACCCGCCGACCTTGTTTGCTCCGGCAGCGACATTGGTACGATCGCTGTATGCGGACATCGAAGCGATTGCGCTGAATGTGATAAATTCAGTCCATGGGCGATTCCCTCGATCTTTCGACAGCCGATCTCGCGGCGCTGGCCTTCTTCCTCGTCGCGTGGCTGCTGCACACGTTCGCCTCCGACGGCAAGCTGGTCAGCCGCATGTCGCTGACGACGGCGATGAATGCACAGCGGCAAGCCTGGATGCGGACCATGGCCGAGCGCGAGATCCGCATCGTCGACACCGCCATTATGAGCGGGCTGCAGCAAGGCACCGCCTTCTTCGCCTCCAGCTCGCTGATCGCGATCGGCGGCTGCTTTGCCTTGCTCGGCGCGTCCGACCGGGTTCTTGAAGTGCTCAGCGACCTGCCCTTGGGTGGCGCGCCGTCGCGCGCGGCTTTTCAGATAAAGGTGTTCGGACTGGTGCTGATCCTGGCGTTTTCGTTCTTCAAATTCGGCTGGGCGTACCGGCTGTTCAACTATTGCACGATCCTGATCGGCGCCGTGCCGATCCCGCATGGCGAAGCCTCACGCAATCCTGTCACCGAAACGGCGGTGTGGCGTGCGGCGCAAATGAACATGCTGGCCGGAAAGCACTTCAACTCCGGCCTGCGCGGGGTGTTCTTCTCGATCGGTTATCTCGGCTGGTTCGTCGACCCCATGGTGTTCGTGTTGTCGACGCTGTTGCTGCTGGCCGTTCTGGTGCGGCGCCAGTTCTTCTCGGCCGCCAGGCAGGCGGTGATCGGTCAGCCGCCTGGAAAAGGCTGATCGATCCGGCCAGACAGCCAATAGGCAAAAAGCCCGATCCATTCGCGGATGGCCATGGTGGTGGCCTGCAGTGAGTCGGCCGGATTATCGCGGAACAGCCCGATGCCTTCTTTGCCCGAGGTGCGATAGTCGACCGGCCAGGGAACGGTGGCGAAGCCGGCCTTGTCGAACAGCGCCTTGGCGCGCGGCATATGGAAGGCTGAGGTCACGAGCAGCCAGGTCTCGCCGGGCTTCGGCGTGACCAACTCCTTGGTGAAGACCGCGTTCTCATAGGTGTTGCGGGATTTGTTCTCCAGGATCAGACGATCGGCGGCCACGCCAAGCGCGGTGAGCAGGCGCGGCGCGGTTGCGGCATCGCCCTCGCCATCGAGAAACAACGCGCCGGTGCCGCCGGAGACGACCACCTTGGCGGTGGGAAAGCGCCGGGCCAGAACTGCGGTCTCGACCATCCGATCGCCGCTGCTGTTCAACTCATAGCCGCCCCGCGCCAGATTGATGGCGCCCTCAAAGCCGCCGCCGAGCACGACGATGCCGTCGACCTTTGCCGGCAGCGGCG
>NZ_RZQI01000457.1:0-4714 GCF_003998335.1 Mesorhizobium sp. M7A.F.Ca.CA.002.05.1.1
GAACAATATGGTTAACAAACCCAATAAACCAGCCAGCCCGCCTATCCAGACCTTTCTCTACAGCGGCCGATGCCGCCATATCTTCGTCAGCGGCTGACGCCGTTGTCGTCATCCTGCGTCGCCGCGAGCACGCCAGACGTCAGAAGCGCCCCGGCGAAAATCGCCTCCGGCGGACCGAACCCGGCGCCGCCGCCGGAGGGCTGAATAGCAGCCGTCTGCTCAGAGCCGACAAGCTTGAGGCAAATGTTGTTGCCAAGGCGGGAAACGTCGAGGCTCGAATTGGCCGAAACCTCCAGATTGCAGCCGCCGACCAGAACGGAGGCCGCGCCGTTGGCGCCAACCACCACACGGCTGCCGAAATCGAGCGCGCTTCCAACCTTGGCAGCGCCATAGCCCGCCGTCTGCGACACCATCACATCACCGGTGGCGGAACGGATGGATCCGATCGGGTTTGCCGAACCTTGATAGGGTGTCGCGCAGCTGCACGAAGCATCCTGGGCAAACGATGAAGCTGAACCAAACCCGATTGACACGACAAATACGGCAAGCGCAGTTTTAACCACAAGGCTCATCAGTCTTCGATCCCTTCTTGCTGCACCACTTCAGACGCACCCAGTCAAAGGCATTGCATCAGCGCGTACCAGTTTTTGGCCACAATTCCAACCTGTTTCGCGCGCGCGAGGCGATTTAAGCTGACGCGTGTCTGTCCAAGCACAGTACTTTAGCCAGATCGCATTAATAGTTTTCGACTACCTGTCACAGGTTTCTTACCATCGGGCAAAAATTTGAGCTCTCCTTTCCGCGGTGACTGGCTCGATAAGCTTTGACCAAGCTGAGCGCGCCAAACCTTTCGCCAGCCACCTAATATATTGAATTATCGATACATTTTTCGGTAGATACTCCTTGATGGCAGCCGCGCGATTTCGACCATTGGTCGTGCTGACAGCATGTAATTCGAGATCGGCTCGATACCAATCGCGGCCAACGGGGTAGGTGGCCGGCTCGGCTACCCATTTCTCATCTATCGGCCATAGAGATCTGGCTCCATGCCCCCACCTCGATCAAGAACCGGCATACCCAATAAAGGACCCATAAATACCCAAATGCGGGCGCCGGCCAGCTTGAGAACAAGACCCACTCACTTCGCCGCAAGAGCCTCCGGTCTGTACTGGCGACCTGCTCAGCAAGGTTTGTACGTTGCGCCGGCCTGAACCGGCTGGCCGCAGAGAATTCCGCCCTGCGTAAGTATGGTGGCCAAATCTTCCCCCTCAGCCGTCAGGCACTGCACAACAAGGGTATCGCCAACCCTGGAAGCGATCTTGCCGTCGCAAGGTGTTCCGGAACCGACAGGTTTGCAGGCCAGGACGAGCCCCTGGTAGTCTCGGCGCGCCGCTTCCGTCACCAGGAGGCGCATGGCCTGAGGCCTGGAAAACGCCGCCCCGCACAGCAGGATCTTGCGACCGCCGACACGCAGATCATCGACCGATGGAATGGAGAGCTTGCCTTCAAACGGCTTGAGCTCGGCTACCGGCTTCGCGGGGGACGGGCCGCCCCTCTGCATCACGATGATGCCCAGAAAGCCAACACCAAACAAAACAGCCACGACGGCAAGCAACGCTATGTTCCTGACTGACAAAACCATCCTCCATCCGACCGGTGGGCCCGGTCCGCTCATTTCGTCGCAAGGGCGCTCAGTCTTTCTATCTGCTGCATGTACTTCTCGATGACGATCGTTTCCGAAAACTGCCGCTCGACCTTGTTTCTGCTCTGGGCCCCCATCCTGTCCCTGGACGAGTCGTCCAGCCGCGCAAACTCGACCATCTTGCTCGCAAGGTCATCAGAGTCCCTCACCTTGCATAGGAAGCCATTGACCGCGTGGTCCACCACTTCCCTGCATCCTGGCACGTCGGTTGCGATCAGCGGCTTGCCCATCGCAGCCGCCTCGAGCAGCGAGCGCGGCGTTCCCTCCCTGTAGGAGGGCAACACGACACAATCGGCGCCACGCATGAAAGGCCGCACATCGTCGGTGGAGCCGAGATATTCGACCAATCCCTCGCCAACCCATTTTTCCACGTGTTCGCGGCTGACCGCAGTCCGGTTTTCGACATCAAGAAAGCCGAGTAGCTGGAAACGCACTCCGGGCACCTCACGGCAAACCCGACGGGCCGCCGTGATGAACTCGCCGACACCCTTGTCCCAGAGAAGCCGGGCCACGAGAAGAAAGATGATGGCGCCAGACCCGGTGCGCGCTTCGGGCGAAGGGGCAAAACGCGCGAGGTCGATGCCGGAGCCAGGCAAAAGCGCGGTTCGATCCTTGCGAACCAGGCGTTCGTCGACGAACAGCATCCGGTCATCGTCATTCTGGAAGAAAACCATTTTGGAACGGGCCAATGCCACCCGGTACAAAGCCTTGGCAATCCTGAGCAGCAGACCACCGCGAACGAACGCTGTCCCCAATCCCGAAATGTTGTTGATGACGGGAATGCCGTTCAGATTGGCCGCGATGGAGCCGAACACATTGGGCTTGATCGTGAAGCCGACAAACACCAGCGGTCTCTCGCGCCGCAAGAGACGCCAGTAGCGCCACAGAAGGACCAAATCCCGCGACGGTGACGTGCCGGAATTGTCCATGTCGAGTTCGACATAGCGGCAGCCCATGGCCGCAATCAGCGGAGAATACTCGTCTCTCGGCGCGACGACGACCACGTCATAGCCGCGGCTCCGCAGCGCCTCGATCAGTCCCTTGCGAAAATTGACGACATTCCAGGATGTGTTTATCGAGACGACTATCTTGTTGCGAGCAACGGCCGTCATCGCTGCCCACCCGGATATGACGACGGCGCTCTCAACAGCATATCCGCAAACCGATCCGGCGATCTTTCCGACAAGGTCTTTCCGTACAAGGCCGACCGATCACCGCCTTGAATGATCTTCAGCAGTGCTTCCGCAATTTCCGACGCGCCAAAGCCGGCTGAAATCTCCAGGCCCGACAGCATGTCCAGATCTCCCGCACAGGGGGTGGTGACGATGCCGGGAATCCGGCAAGCCATCATTTCCAGAAGGACGTTGGGAAATCCCTCCGTCGCCGACGTGAGCATGCCGGCACGCGCTGCGCGAAACAGCGGAAACGGGTTGTCTCTCTGGCCGAGCAGATTTAGTCGCGAGGCCAGATCAAGCTTGCCGGCGCGGGCTCTCAACTCCGCTTCCATGGGGCCAGAGCCAACCATGGTCAGCTCATAATCCTCGCCGGTCCTTCGTCTGACTTCGGCCAGCACATCAACCGCGATCGTCGGACGCTTCACATCAATCAGCCGGCCGCACCAGACTATCTGCGGACGGCGGGAAAGTATCTCGGCGTCGTGCCCGGACAATGCTTCCATGGACATTTTGACGATGAGATCTTCGTCGACCGGGTTGGGCAAAGTACACAGCTTGGCGATTGCTCGCCGGGGCAATACGTCACGCAGGCGTTCATTCATATAGCTCGTTTGCGCGACTATCATGTCCTGGCTGCCATAGGCAGCATAGAGCGCCTTGTAAGCGAGCGCGCGAGGACCCTTGAAGCGATCCAGAAGTACCGTGGACTCGCGGGCGACCAGCCTATGGCTGCGGAGAAGTCCAACGCTTCGGGCGGCAGCCAGAAACGAGTTTACCCGTGCGTGGCTCGAGAACACCAAATCGTACCGACGCCGGATCAGCCGCGGGGCGAGCAAAAACTCGCTCATGGCCTTGCCGCCGCCAAAGCCGTAGCTGCACCGAATTCCGTCCTGGTGTGATCCAGCGGCCTCGCCCGCCGCCTGGCTACCCAAGAAGCCGATTTCGACGTCCCAGTCGGGTCGCCTCGCGAGTGCGCGCGCAACAAGTTTCAGGACGGTTTCGGCACCGCCTCTTCTGTCGAGCGGAATGGCGATCAGCGCGAGCTTCCTTTTCATGGCCGCGGGAACTCACTGTTTTCGCCGAAAGACATAGGCGTAGGTTTCAGCGGCATCCTTGCGGAGGAACAGGGCGGAAACGCCTAACCAGATGCGCCAGGCAAGAAAGGCCGGCACGAAAAAATAGAAGTAGGAGCTTTTCCAGAACAGACGGCGCTCGATAAGTTCCAGGTCGTTCCGTTTTGCGATTGTTTCGACGTCACTGGGCAAGCACTTGTCGTAGAAGGCCGGAAACCCGTCATGACCCATGCCCTTTTCAGGATAGATCGCAAAAAGCAGCCGTCGCTTCATCCCCTCCGGCAGGACCCGATTCAATCTGGCAAAAACGGCGTTGCGCGAGGGCGAGAAAATGGCAACCATGCCTCCCGGTTTCACGCAACTGGCAATGCCGCGCAGGGCTCCCTCGCCATCACGGACGTGCTCGAGCGTTGCCTGGCAAATGACGACGTCGGCATCGCCCCTCCCCCTAAACGAGGTAAGGTCCGCTTCAATCTCCTCGTCGTATATTCCGCGTGGCGCTTTCGACAACTCTTCCGCGTCGAGGTCGAGCCCAACGACAAAAAGCCCCAGGCGCCGCTTCTCCGAAAGACTGACGAACGGCCTGGCACCCCCGCCAAGATCGTAAACCCGTGCGTTTGAGGTAAGTAAGGGAGGTGCTATCTCCGTCGCAAAGGTCCGGTTGCCGTCGATGCGAAGGCGCCGCGGCAGAGCACTGTCCAGGAACTCGGAAATGGCCACATTCGTGCGAACAAACTTTCGCCATATCGACACTGCTTCACCAC
>NZ_RZQI01000458.1:0-4710 GCF_003998335.1 Mesorhizobium sp. M7A.F.Ca.CA.002.05.1.1
AAGAGACCGTGTTCGTCGGCAAGGCGGGATGGCGGCCCGCTGTGGCGAAGCGTGCCGGCGCTGACGACATAGACGCGGTCGGCGAAGCGCAATGCCTGCCTGGCGTTCTGCTCGACCACCAGCAGCGTCAGCCCTTCCGCCTTCAGCTCGCCGATGAAATCGAAGATCTGCACGACGATCTTCGGCGCCAGTCCCAGCGACGGCTCGTCGAGCAGCAAAAGCTTCGGCCGCGACATCAGCGATCTGGCGATGGCCAACATCTGCTGCTCGCCACCCGATAGCGTGCCGGCCGCCTGCCCGTAGCGTTCGGAAAGCACCGGAAACAAGGCCAGGAAGCGCTCGATGTCCTGGCGCACGCCCTTGGGATCGCGCCGTATCGCCGCGCCAAGCCGAAGGTTCTCGCCGACCGTCAGATTGGCGAAGATGTGCCGGCCTTCGGGGGTGGAGGTCAGGCCGGCGCGAATGCGGTCCTCGGTGCGGACACGCGAAATGTCCTGGCCGTCGAGAACGACGCGGCCGGAAACCGGCGTGACCAGGCCGGTCAGCGCGTTGATGGTCGAGCTCTTGCCGGCGCCGTTGGGGCCGAGCAGGGCGACGAGTTCGCCCCGCCCGACCTTCAAGCTGAGGTCGCGCACCGCGCTCACCGCGCCGTAGCGGACGACCAGATTGTCGACGCTCAGCACGACGAGGTCTGCACCGAAGTCTCGATCCGTCATCGCTCGCTGCCCGTCAGTTCAGCGCCGGAACGAAGGTCGGCGGCGTGTCGGTGATCAGCACCCGCTTGCCGTTCGCAAACCCCATCACCGGCACGGCCTTGACCGGATAACCCTTCTTCTCGGCGAAGGATATGACCGGCGCCGTGGTGCCGGGATAGCCGCCCGGCGCGCGGATCGCCTCGCGCAAGGCGGCGGGCTCGACCGTGCCGGACTTCTTCGCCGCCTCGTAGCTGATCTGCACCATGTCGGCGCCAAGCGCGTCGAAGATGCCGTTGATCTTGTAGCCGTCGGCCTTGCACTGGGCCAGGAACTTGTCGATCGGGCTGTCGACGCCGGTCGCGCCATGGGTGGCGAACATCACCTTCTCCAGCGATGCCGGATCACCCACGGTGCCTTCCAGCGACTTGTCGTCGAAGGCATCGCAGCCGGCCACCCAACCGTCATAGCCATTGGCGCGCAGCTGGCGGATGAAAATGCCGACATCGGGCAGCACGCCGCAGATGTGGATGGCGTCCGGCTTCTGCGGCAACGCCTTGATGCTAGCGATCTGCGGCGACCAGTCTGATGTGCCCCAGGAATAGTTGAGCTTGGAGACGACCTTGCCGCCGAGATGCTCGAACACCTCGCCGAACCATTCCGGCAGCTTTTCGGAATAAGAGCCTGCATCGGGCGAGACCATCAGCGCCACGGTACGCGCGCCCTTGCCGTAGAGCGCATTGGCGGTCGCTGCCGCATTGATCGGATCCGGCACCGCGCCGGCAATGAAATTGTCGAGGCCGGCCTGCTGCATCTCAAGCTGCGTGTTCGGCGCCGAGAATACAGTGGCACCATAGGGCGCGGCGATCTGCGCTGTCGGGATCAGCGCATCCGGGAACGGCACGCCGGTGATGACCTGGGCGCCGGCATCGAGGAATTTCTGGCCGAGCGACACCGAAAGCTGCGGATCGGAGCGGTTGTCCTCGATCATCAGCTCGACCTTGGGATCGCCGGCGCCTGCGGCCTTGTTCAATTTGTCGGCCATGCAGCGCGCCCCTTCGGCCTCGCTGTAGGGTGCGTAGGTGCCGGTCATTGCCACCGCGAGCCCGATCTTCAGATCGGCGGCACCGGCATGCGTCACCTGCAAAAGCCCCGCCGCCACGACCGCGGCCCCCAAAATCATCTTCTCCATTTGACCCCTCCTTCTCCCTTGTTGTTGGCGCTTAGGGCGCCGTCACGATGTCTCGGACTGCCCGACATAAACCTCGATGACGCGCGGATCGCGCCACACCGCTTCGGTTTGCCCGGACGCGATCACCTGGCCCTGATCCATGACGCAGAGCCGGTCGCAAAGCCGGTTGATGAATCGCAAATCGTGATCGATGACGATGGTCGCGCAGCCGACATCCCTGCGAATGCCCTCGATCGCTACCGCCAATGTCTCGGACTCGCCTTCGTTGAGGCCGGCCGCCGGCTCGTCGAGCAGCAGCAACGATGGGCCCAACGCCAGCGCGCGGGCGATTTCGAGCCGACGCTGGCTGCCATAGGACAGCGTGCCGGCCGGAACGTCGGCGAAGCCATCCAGCTGATATTGCGCAAGCAGTTGATCGACGCCGATGCGTGCCGCCGCTTCCGGCCGAACCGCCTGGCAGGTGATATGGGCGACCTCGACATTCTGCCGGACGGTCAAATCCTTGAACAGCCGGATGGTCTGGAACGTACGCGCGACGCCGGCCCGCGCGCAATGCTCAGGACCGTGGCCGGTGATCTCCTTGCCCGCCAGCCTCACACTGCCGGTGTCCGGCTTGAGCACGCCGGAGATGGCGTTGACCAGAGTGGATTTGCCGGCGCCATTGGGGCCGATCAGGCCGAGGATTTCGCCGGCCTCGCAGGCCAGCGAGGCACTGCGCAACGCCTGCACGCCGCCAAAGGTCTTGCTGACTGCCTCAACCGACAGCATCGGTTCCATCTCCCATCCGGCCGATGGCTATTTCTCCTGTCGGCCGGTGAACAGGATGCTAGACCCCGGACTTTTCCATAACAAGTATTTTTTTCCATTTTAGAAAATATTCTTGAGAGGCCCCAAACTTTCGGGCCCGGATTCCAGTCAGGCCGGGATCAGACCCCGGCGCCGGCCGGCAGCCCGTCGCGCGGCACTGTGTTCGACATCAGCATGATCACCTGCTCTTCGCCCAGCGCGATATAGGCGTGCTGCATTTCGCCATCGAACAGGATGCTGTCGCCCGGCTGCAGCACGGTTGGATCATAATGGATCGTGTGCAGTTCCAGGCTGCCGCTCAGCACGTGGATGAACTCCTCGCCCGAATGGCTGCGCCAGCCACCGTTCTCCTCAAAACTCTTCGCGCGCAGCGTGACACGCCAGAAAATGTTGGTCTTGTCGCGAAAATCGCTGCACAGGACCTCGAATTCCATTGCGTTGCCCTGGTGCAGGATGCCGCTGCCGGCGCGCGTGATCGAGCGCCGCGCCTGCATGCCCGGCTTCGGGCTGAACAGGAAGGAGGCCACCGGCACATGCAGCACGCCGGCGATCATCAGTGCGACGTCGACCGTCAGCCGGGCTTTGCCGTTCTCCAGTTTCGACAATTGCGAAACCGAAAGGCCGGAGCGTTCGCTGAGATCGCGCAGCGTGATGTTCCGCTCCTTGCGCGCATCGCGGATCTTGCTACCCACATTGCCCTGCATCACCCGCGCCCTTGGCTGTCGTGTTTCCAATTCGACAAGCTCTAGCGGCGCGCCTCGGGGGCGTCCAGCCTTTAGACGGCTACGGCTGGTTTCGGCCATAACGACATCGCAACGGTGGCAAATACGGTTTCTAGCGTGCGGCTGACGAGCTCGAATGTTTCCGGATCGGAAAGCAGGTCGTTGCGGACTTCGAGATAAAGGCAAGGCCTGCCCTGCTCCAACCCGTGCCGGTTCAGCGTGTAGCCAACTGCCTGACGCCAGTCATACGGCTCGTTGTCGCCGATCCTCAACCCGGCCTCGGCGCCCCGCGCGCCAAGCGTTTTCAACACCGAGGTGACGAAGGGGGACTGCTCCCGCCACAGGACGCCGATGTCGACATTGCGCCTGACGCCGCCCATCACCGGGGTGAAGGAATGCACCGAGATCAGCGCCTGCCGGCCAGCCGCGGCGTCGATAACAGCCTGTTCGACCGGCGCCCAGGCGATCATCTTGCGCAGCCTGACATCGACTGCATCGGGCGCGAGATTGCCAGGCACCGGAATGCCGCCGAGATCCGGGCGCATGAAGTCCCATTCGCCGGCAGGCCGGTTGTAGTCGAGGAACAGCCGCGAATAATGCGCGACCACGGCCGGCGCCCGCAATGTCTGCGACAGCCGGCGCGTCAAGGCATCGATGCCGATGTCGACGGCGAAATGCGTGCCGAGATAGGGTGCTGCGAGGCCAAGGTCATGCCATGGCGCGGGCACCAGATTGCCCGCATGTTCGGCGATCAGCAGATAGGGGCTCGCCGCCTCGATCCGCAGCCGCTCGACACTGGCGGCGGCCAGCGCGGCGACTGCTCTCTCATCAAGCTCTGCAAGGCTCGCGGCGCTCACCGGGCCGTCCTCCGGATCAGCCGATGACGGAGCGGACATGATAGGCCTTGGCCGCTGTCGCCTCCGCCAGGCCGGCGCGGCCATTGGTGCGGCCGAGGCCGGAATTCTTGATGCCGCCCCAGGGTAGATGCAGGTCGGCGTGGTCGCAGCGATTGAGATAGACGGTACCGGCCTCGACCTCGTCGAGCAGCGCCACGCCGCGCTCGATATCTGTGGTCCAGATCGAGGCGCTGAGGCCGAAATCGCTGTCGTTCATCAGGCCGATCGCCTCGTCATCGCTGCCGACGGACTGGATGCAGGCCACCGGCCCGAACAGTTCGTCGCGCATGATCCGCATGCTGTGATCGACACCCACCAGCACTTCCGGCGCGACATAGGCGGCGCCAAGACCAGAGGCCTTGAGCGTTCCGTCTCGCGGCATCAGGCGCCGGGCTCCTGCC
>NZ_RZQI01000459.1:0-4707 GCF_003998335.1 Mesorhizobium sp. M7A.F.Ca.CA.002.05.1.1
ACGACATCATGGCGCTCGGCGTCGAGCGCGCCGTGCGAACCTCGGGCAAGGACGTCAAGGTGATCGGCCTCGACGGCATCGTCGACGCGCTCAAGTCGATTGCGGCAGGCGAACTCACCGCCACCGTCGCCCAATATCCCTATGTCGTCGGCGCCATGGGCCTCGAGGCCTGTGCAGTGGCGGCCAAGGGCAAGGAACTGCCGGCCAACGTGCCGGCGCCGGTGCTGTTGATCAACAAGGACAATGCCGAAGCCTCGCTGAAGAACTTCCCGCGTCCCGGCGGCGACTATCCCGATCCCTTCCGCGAGATGCTGAAGTGAGCACACCTGCAGACAACGCACCCGCCGCCCATTCGGCGGGTGCGGAGGAGAGCCGCCCCTCCCTGGCGGCTCTCCTCCTCGATCCCTCCTTCTGGGCCGACTGGGCATCCGTCGTCGGCCTGGTCGGCCTCGTCATCGTCTTCGGCATCGCCCAGCCGGTCTTTCTCAGCGTCGCCAATCTGCAGGCGCTGCTGCTGGCGGCTGCGATCCTGGTCGTGCTGTCGATCGGCCAGACCTTCGTCATCGCCACCTCGGGCATCGACCTGTCGCTAGCGGCAGCCGTCATGCTCGGCGCCATCATCCTCGGCCTCGTCAACGCCGCCGGCTACGGCATCTTTGTCGCCTGCGTGCTCGCGGTTCTCGCCACCAGCGCGGTCGGCTTCCTCAACGGGCTGATCATCACCGCAGGCAAGATCCCCGACTTCGTGGTGACGCTCGGCACGCTGTCGGGCATCACCGGCCTTGGCCTTATCCTGTCGGGCGGTGAACCGACCATGGTCGGCTCGACCTTCCTGCTCAGGCTCGCCTCGGGCTCGTTCGGACCGTTCGGTTATCCGGTCTGGGTGGCGATCGCAGCCGTCATCGTCGCCCATATCGCGCTCTACCACACGCGCTTCGGCGTGCATTTGCTGGCGACCGGCGGCCAGGCGGAAAGCGCCGGCGCGCTCGGCATCCGTACCAACCGGGTCAAGATCGCCGCCTACACGATTTCCGGTCTCTGCGCCGGCATCGCGGCCATTCTTCTGGTCGCCCGCATCGGCTCGGCCGAACCGCAGATCAACACCAGCCTGCTGCTCAATTCGGTGGCGGCGGTGGTGCTGGGCGGCGTCAGCCTGTTCGGCGGCCGCGCCAGCATTCTGGGACCGGCGATCGGCGCGCTGATGCTCACAGCACTCGTCAACGGCCTGACCTTGCTCAACGTCTCAGCCTTCTACCAACCGCTTGCCGTGGGCGCCATCGTGGTGCTGGCGGCCCTGATCATGCGATATCAGAAATGAGCGCGCTCCATCACATCCCCGCCGCTGAGGCGATCATCGCCTGCGAAGGACTGAGCAAGCATTTCGGCGGCATCCGCGCCTTCACCGACGTCGCCTTCCAGGCCCGTCGCGGCGAGGTCACCGCCGTCATCGGCGACAATGGCGCCGGCAAGTCGACGCTGATCCGCAGCCTGGTCGGCGTGCATCAGCCGGACACCGGCAATTTGTTCTTCGACGGCCGGGCGCGGCCCTTCGCCAACCCCGACGAGGCACGCAAGGCCGGCATCGAGACCGTGCACCAGAACCTGGCGCTGATCGACGAACTGACGGTCGCGCAGAACCTGTTCCTCAACCGCGAGATCGTGCGTCGCATCGGGCCGTTCGCTTTCCTCGATCGCAAGGCGATGAAGCGCGAGGCCCGTTCCATGCTGTCGCGCCTGTCGATCAACGTGCCGTCGATCAACCAGCGTGTGCGGCGCTTGTCGGGCGGCCAGCGGCAGGCGATCTCGATCTGCCGCGCTGTCGGCTCCGGCGCCAAGCTGGTGGTGATGGACGAACCGACGGCAGCACTCGGCGTGCAGGAGACCGCCAATGTCGAGGCTCTGATCCGGCGTCTGCGCGAGCAGTCGGTCTCAGTCATCCTGGTCAGCCACAATTTCGATCAGGTCCGCCGCCTGTCCGACCAGATCTGGGTGATGCGGGCGGGAAAGATGGCGGCGACCGTGCGCGCTTCCGAAACGTCCGGAAACGAGCTCGTCGCGCTGGTCACCGGCGCGGCATAGTCCTGCAGCATCAGACTTAAAATCAAAGGGAGTTCGCCTGTGGCACCAATTCGTGTCGGACTGATAGGTCTTGGAGAGGTCGCGCAGTCGATCCATCTGCCTGTGCTGGGCGATCAGCGCGACCGCTGGGTGGTCGCGGGCGTGTACGACGTGTCGCCCAGCCTGGTGTCACTCGTCACCTCCGAATTTGCGACGGCAAAGGCCTTCGACACGGCCGAGGCGCTGATTAGTTCGCCCGACATCGACGCGGTGTTCGTGCTGTCATCCGACGACACCCACAGCCGCTTCGTGCGGGCGGCGATTGCTGCCAACAAGCATATCCTGCTGGAAAAGCCCGCCTGCCTGACGGTGCGCGAAATCGACGATCTGCTGGCGCTGATGCCGGGCTACGACAAGACCCTGTTCGTCGGCTATATGCGCCGCTACGCGCCGGCCTATCTGGCGGCCAAGGACGAACTGCCGGCATACGCCGACATCACCCATGTCCGAATCTTCGACCTGATCTCGGAAGGCCGGCACTTTCTCAAGAAGAGCCAGAACGTCCTCTATCCCAACGACATAGACCCTACCCTGCTGGCGCGTGGCGCAAGCGAACGCGACGCGCTGATCCGCGAGGTGGTCGGCGCCGACGCGCCGACCGATCTGGTGCGCGCCTATCGCGGCCTGACGGCGCTTTCCTCGCATCACATTTCGGCGATGCGCGGGCTGATCGGCGAGCCGGCGCGCGTGCTGGCCGCGCACCGCACCAATGGCGGCGCCAACACATCAGTCACCTTCGACTACGGCCATTTCGCTTGTCTCTACGACGCGGTGGTCGACGATCTCGGCCTGTTCGACGCCATGATCGAGGTGCGCTCGAACACCAGGCGTGTGCGCATTCTCTACGACACGCCCTACATCCGAAGCCTGCCGACGCGGCTGGAGGTCACCGATGCCGGCCCGCTCGGCCCGGTGACGAAAACCTTCGGGCCTCTCTACGGCGATGCTTTCTCGAATGAACTCGAGATTTTCCACCGCCACATCACCGAAGGCACAAAGCCTCTGACCGACCTCGCCGATTCACGCCGCGACCTCGCGCTGATGGCCGAGATCATCGAGCGGATGAAAGAAAGTGGCGGGCGCTGAGGCGCCGCCTGCCGCCTACTTCCCACAGTGATGGTCGTTGATCTTGTTCACCGCATTCGCGTCGGGTCCGACGCGATGATAGGAGCACGCGCCGGCGGCCGTCGTCACCAACTGCTGATCGTAGTAGCGCGGGCCGCCGAACAGGATGTCGATGAGATCGCCTTCGGCGGGAACGTAGCGTTCGGATTGGACCCGGCGGTCGTGGTGCCGGTCGCCAGCGAAAGCCGGGGCGCAAGCGCTTGAGCCCATGGCGACAGCGAGAGCTAGGATCGCAACGCATTTGGTGGTCATGCCAATACCCTCCTGGCCATTCCGGAATCACACCATACATCCAAAACCGCCAGCCGGACAAAAGTTCCGGAGAAGACCGCGATAGGCTCTTGCCGAAGCCAGCTGCCTCGCTCATCCATGGTGCGTGGAAATGTGGAACCTGTGATGACCGATGCCAGCCTTCATCTCGTCGAAGCGACGATCGACCAACTGCGCCGCGCGCTTGATGACGGCACCGTCACCAGCGTCGAACTGGTCGGGGCTTATCTCAGGCGCATCGGGCATTTCGACCGCCACGGCATCAGCCTCAACGCCGTCCCAGTGCTCAACCCTGACATGTTTAAGGAGGCGGCAGCCTCCGACCGGCGCCGAAGCAATGGCGCCGTGCTCGGACCGCTCGACGGCATCCCCTACACCGCCAAGGACAGCTACAAGGTGTCAGGCCTGACGGTGGCCGCCGGTTCGCCCGCCTTCGAGCATCTCATCGCCAATGAGGACGCCTTCACCATTGCCCGGCTGCGCGCCGGCGGCGCCGTGCTGATCGGGCTGACCAACATGCCGCCAATGGCCAATGGCGGCATGCAGCGCGGCGTCTACGGTCGCGCCGAGAGCCCCTACAATGGCGACTATCTGACCGCCGCCTTCGCGTCGGGCTCGTCCAATGGCTCCGGCACGGCGACGGCGGCCAGCTTCTGCGCCTTCGGGCTTGGCGAAGAAACCTGGTCGTCCGGCCGCGCGCCGGCCACCAACAATGCACTGGTCGCCTACACCCCGTCGCGCGGCGTCATTTCGGTGCGCGGCAACTGGCCCCTTGTGCCGACCATGGATGTCGTGGTGCCGCACGCGCGGACAATGCCCGACATGCTCGAACTGCTCGATGTGATCGTCGCCGACGATCCCGAGACGCGAGGCGATTTCTGGCGCGCGCAGCCCTGGGTCAAGCTGCCGAAAAGCTCCGACGTGCGGCCGCCCCGCTATACCGACCTCGCACTGGCGGGGTCGTTGAAAGGCAAGCGGCTCGGCGTGCCCAGAATGTATATCGGCCGCGACAGCGAGGCCGATGCGCCGATCGAAACCCGCGCCTCGGTGCTTGCCCTTTGGCAACAGGCAGCGGCCGATCTCGCGCGGCTTGGCGCCGAGGTGGTCGAGGTCGATTTTCCCGTCGTTTCCAACTATGAGCGCGACCGCCCCGGCGCGCGCACCATGGTCGAGCGCGGGCTGATGCCCCAAGAG
>NZ_RZQI01000460.1:0-4707 GCF_003998335.1 Mesorhizobium sp. M7A.F.Ca.CA.002.05.1.1
AAGCTCATTGACGGTTGTAGCCGGAGGGGCAGCGGGCGACTTCGCCAAGCCTCGGGCCGGATGGCCATCCGGCCCGAGGCTCAATCGCTTCCATCGCACATAATCATCTCGTGCAGATACAAGGGGCGGCGCCGACGCTCGGAATTGGCCATTCCGACGAAAACTGAAAACTAGACCAGTTCCTCGCTGTGGCGGATATCGACACCATACTCCGCAGCCGAATCCAGCACCGTATGCCAAAGGCTTTCGGCGAAGGTCGCAAACACCAGAAGGTTGAACACCGCCTGCCCATCCGGCCGATCGCCGCCGCGCCAGAGCGTGACGCTGGTGTGATCCATCGATGTCGCGGCGGCGGCGCCAACCGGGAACGTCGTTGGGTGCAAGTCGATCGAAGACAGTTTCGCCAGCATGGTGCGTGCCTTGACGCCCGAAATGCTGATCAAGACCCGTGCATGCGACTGATCCGACAGCGAGGCGGAGCCGGAGAATGCCGGCGTCAACGTCTGCGTCGTGTGCTTGCCGCCGTTTGACAGAACGAAGAACTGATCCGGCCCCGACCAGATCAGCGTGGCATCCGGAGTCTGTACCGCCTTCGGCGCATCCGGTGGCACCGCGCCGAAACGGGCCCTGGCCGCTTTCGCCAGATCAGCCCCTTGGCCGCGCCTCGCCATGATCTGGATCAGGTCAAAATTGCGGATCTCGGTCAGCGAGACGCCGGCCTCGATACCGCGTGCACCATGCACGCCGGCAACAAGCGCCTTTTCAAGGGGACTGCGGGGAGCCCAGGAAAAATCAACCACGCTGGCGCCCTCCATCCGGATCGTAGAAGACGGGATTGCAGAGTTCGACATCGTAGTCTTCGCCGCGCAACGGGTCATGCCCATGCACGATCTCGCCGATGCGTTCGCGGCCGCGTTCGACAAGCGCGAGCCCGATCCACTGATCCGACGTCGGCGAGAAGCAGACCGAGGTGACATAGCCCTGGTCGTTGCCGGGGCCGGGTGTCTGTCCCTTCGGGATGATGTGCGCACCGGAGCGCAGCCGGCGTGCCTTGTCCGTCGGCTTGATGCCGACGACGACCTGCCGGTCCGGGGCTACCAGCGCCTCGCGTCCGGCCATGACGCGGCCGATATAGTCTTTCTTGGTCGACATCATCTTGCCCAGGCCAAGATCGGCCGCCGTCGTCGTGCCGCTCAGTTCCGGTCCGGCGATGTGGCCCTTTTCGACGCGCATGACGCCGAGCGCCTCGGTGCCGTAGGGCGTCACGCCGAATGGCGCGCCGGCCAGCATCAGATTGCGCGCCATGGCATCGCCAAAGCGCGCCGGCACTGAAATCTCGAAAGCCATCTCGCCTGAGAACGAGATACGGAACAGCCGTGCCCTCAGGCCCCCGCGAAGTGCTACTTCGCGCGCGCCCATGAATGGAAAGCCTTCGTTGGAAAGGTCTTCGGCCGGGTCGACGATTTCCCTGAGCAGGTCGCGTGTCTTCGGCCCGGCGATCGAGAATTGCGCCCACTGGTCCGAGACGGAAGTGAGCTGCACGTCGAGCTCCGGGAACAGCACCTGGCGGCAGAATTCGAGATGCTGCATCACCAGCCCGGCCTTGGCCGTGGTGGTGGTCAGAAAATAGTGGTCCTCGGCCAGCCGCGATGTCGTGCCATCGTCATAGACGATGCCGTCCTCGCGCAGCATCAGCCCATAGCGCGCCTTGCCAACGGCGAGGCTGGAGAAGGTGTTGATGTAGACGCGATCGAGAAAGGCGCCGGCATCGGGGCCGTGCACGTCGATCTTGCCGAGCGTCGAGACATCGCAGAAGCCGACGCCGCCGCGCACCGCCTTGACCTCGCGGGTCACCGATTCCAGCCAGTCCTTCTCGCCGGCGCGAGGGTACCATTGCGCACGTTTCCACAGGCCGGTGTCGACGAAGATTGCGCCCTGTTCGGCCGCCCAGTGGTGCGACGGCGTCAGCCGCGTCGCATGAAACGTCTCGTCGCGATGATGACCGGCGAAGGCGCCGATGGCGACCGGCACGTAAGGCGGCCGGTAGATTGTCGTGCCGGTCTCGGGGATCGAACGGCCGCTGACCGCGGCCATGATGGCAAGGCCGGCGACATTGGAGGTCTTGCCCTGGTCGGTCGCCATGCCGAGCGTCGTGTAGCGCTTCAGGTGCTCGACGGATTCAAAGCCTTCGCGTTGCGCCAGTTCGATGTCGGAGGCGGTGACGTCGTGCTGGTAATCGACAAACGCCTTGCCCTTGCCGGCGACGTGCCATAGCGGCGTCAGCGAGAATGCCTCGTCGTCGGCGGCAGGCGCGATACCCACTGTGCCGCTATGTCCCGTGTCACGCGCCGCTGCCGCGCCGGCGGCAAATCCCTCGCTCAGGCAGGCGCCGAGGCCGAAATCGCCATTGGCGGCACCCGCGGCGACCATGCCTGGAGGCGCGCCGTCCGGCACGAAGGCAGATATGTCGTTCTGCCATTTCGGCCGGCCACGATGGTAGGAAGTCAGCCCGACAGCCGGGTTCCAGCCGCCAGAGACCGCGAGGCCGTCCGCTTCGACCTCGGCGCGCGCGCCACCGGTCAGCGAGACCGCGATTTTCCTGACGCCATCCTTGCCGCCATCGACGCCGCTGACGGAACCATGCAGCACCGGGAAGCCGCCCTTGGAGGCCAGCGAACGATGCGCTGGCGACACTTCGGACCGTGCATCGATGACCGCCGCGATCTGCAGGCCGGCCCCGAGTGCAGTCTCGACCGTGCGCCAGCCATCCTCATTGTTGGTGAACAGCGCGAGGCGCTTTGCCGGTGTCGCCGCATAGCGCGCGACATAGGTGCGCATGGCGGACGCCATAATAACACCGGGCGTGTCGTTGCCGGCAAAGACGATCGGCCGTTCGATGGCGCCGGCCGCGACGACGCAGCGCTTCGCCACGATCCGCCACAGCCGCTGTCGCACCTGATGCTGAGGCGGCGAGGGCAGGTGGTCGTTGACCCGCTCGATCGCGCCATAGGCGCCGCCATCGTAGACGCCGAATAGTGCCGTGCGGGTCATGATGCGGACGTCCGGCATATCGGCCAATTCAGCCAGCGTCCGCGACAGCCATTCGGCGGCCGGAACACCATCGATCGTGCCGCCATCCGACAGCAGGCGGCCGCCGGGGACAACATCCTCTTCGCACAGGATGACGCGGGCGCCAGCGCGGCCGGCTGCCAATGCCGCGGCCAAACCGGCCGGACCTGAACCGGCGATCAGCACATCGCAATGCGCCCATGCCTTGTCGTAGTGATCGGGATCGGCGATGCCTGAGGCACGGCCGAGGCCGGCGGCGCGGCGGATCGCCGGCTCGTAGATCGCTTCCCAGAATTTCGCCGGCCACATGAAAGTCTTGTAGTAGAAGCCGGCAACGAAGATCGGCGCGAACAGCTGGTTCACCGACATCAAATCGTGGCGCAGCGACGGCCAACGGTTCTGGCTGGCGGCCTCGAGCCCGTCATAGAGTTCGGCTGTCGTCGCCTTGGTGTTCGGCTCGCGCCGTGCGCCGGTGCGCAGCTCGACCAGCGCGTTGGGTTCTTCCGAACCAGCGGTGAGAATACCGCGCGGGCGATGGTATTTGAATGAGCGGCCGACCAGCTTGACGCCGTTGGCGATCAGCGCGGAGGCGAGCGTATCGCCCTGGAAGCCGGAGAAAGCCTTGCCGTCGAAACGGAAGTTCAGTGGCACCGAGCGGTCGATGAGACCGCCATTGCCGAGCCGATGGGATTGGCTGGAAGTCACGATTGCCGACCCTTCGTCGCTTCGATGTCATGCGGCAGCGTCGAGCCGCCCCTCATCGCCCTGCCGGGCACTTCTCCCCGTATAGTGACGGGGAGAAGGACGCTCTCGTCCACGATTTCGCTAATCATCAACGCTGCAGGAATAGCAGCCAGGTCCCTCTCCCCGTCTCTATACGGGGAGAGGATGCCGGCAGGCAGGTGAGGGGCGGCGCTGACTTGCACAAGAAAATTCATTTCGCGACCTGCCTCGCACCCACGCCAGCCGCCGGCTCAACGGCGGAAATCTCATGCGTCAGCGTGTTGCGGGTGACCTTCAGCCAGGCCCGGCAACCGCCGCCATGGTACCAGTGTTCGCTGGTCTGTCCGGCGACGTTGTCGCGCAGATAGACATAGTTGAAGACCTCGTCTTCCGAGGCGTCGGCGACCGGCCGCACCGGCTTGGCGTCGCCGAGATAGGTGAACTCGCCGAGTTCGCGTTCGCCGCAGAAGGGACAGACAATGCGCATGCTGTTCTAGACCGCCTTCAATGCAGGTTCGGTTGGGCGCCTTGGCCCTTTTCGTCGATCATGGCGCCGGTACGGAACCGGTCGAGACGGAACC
This sequence comes from Mesorhizobium sp. M7A.F.Ca.CA.002.05.1.1, assembly GCF_003998335.1. Taxonomy (NCBI): domain Bacteria; kingdom Pseudomonadati; phylum Pseudomonadota; class Alphaproteobacteria; order Hyphomicrobiales; family Phyllobacteriaceae; genus Mesorhizobium; species Mesorhizobium sp. M7A.F.Ca.CA.002.05.1.1. The sequence continues at coordinate 4,374 of NZ_RZQI01000460.1, forward strand.
GAGCGGCTTCTTCGTGCGATTCGTCGCGCGCCAGCAGATGGGCAAAGACAAAGCCGGAGCCTGGTGTCGCCTTGAAGCCGCCATAGCACCAGCCGGCGTTGAGATAGAGCCCGTCGACCGGCGTCTTGTCGATGATCGGCGAACCGTCCATCGACATGTCCATGATGCCGCCCCACTGGCGCAGCAGGCGCACGCGGCCGATCATCGGCATCAGCGCCATGCCGCCCTCGCAGACGTCCTCCATGACAGGCATGTTGCCGCGTTGGGCGTAGGAATTGTAGCCGTCTATGTCACCGCCGAAGACGAGGCCGCCCTTGTCGGACTGGCTGACGTC
>NZ_RZQI01000045.1:0-14745 GCF_003998335.1 Mesorhizobium sp. M7A.F.Ca.CA.002.05.1.1
ACCATGACTGTCTTCAAGTTCATTGCAAAGATCCTTCCGGGAACGAGCCGGCTGGAACCGGATGGTTTCACGCCAGCGACCCGGAGATAACGAATGGGCGCGGCGAAACTGCCGGCAAAAGGCCAATCGCTTCTTCAAAACAACTTGATCGCGACGTGTGCGCGAGAGGGCCGCGCCAGGCACCTGGTTCACGATCCCGTGACGGCCCTTTTGGCTCTTGGCAAATCGCCGGCGAGAGGGCATCTTCCCGACCGTCTCAGGCAACACTCCTCATTTGATCAAACTCTTTCAGTCATGGAGTTGCCAATGCCCCATAATGCGAAAAGCGAACCCCTCTCCGAACCGGCAACCAACGGGAGCGGGCCAGATTACAACACCCTCAGAGCGATGCGGGAGACCCGCGGTTACAGCGTGGAAGAGCTCTCCCTGACATGCGGCCTGGCGGTGGACGAGATTGAGGATATCGAAAGCGGCAGAGTGACCGACCCGTCGAAGCTGCGTCGTATTGTGTCCGCGCTTCACCTTCCCCAGGAGGCTCTGATCACCCCGGCTGCGCCGACGCCGGCGGCGCAAGGGCGATCGCTGGCTTAGATCCGCACCACGGATTCCAGAGAACCCGCCAAGGCTCCTTGGCGGGTTTCTTTGTACCTGCCGCAGCGTCTGCTTCAGCCTGGGGCTTGCCGATTTGTATGCCGCACGTGCTTATACGCGCGGCGGCCCCCGGCTGCCGAACCGCAATCTGCCGTCCATCAAGCTTTTTGAGCCATGGGTTTTCGATATGAGCCTGGAATCCGTTCGTGCCTTCTTCGCCACCCACGCGCCCGATATCGACGTCGTTGTCACGGAAGCGAGCTCGGCGACGGTGATGTTGGCGGCCGAGGCGCATGGCGTGCTGCCGGCCCAGATCGCCAAGACGATCTGCCTGCGCGTCGGCGACCGCACCATGCTGGTGGTGACCAGCGGCATCGCCAGACTGGACAACCGCAAATTCAAGGACCAGTTCGGCGGCAAGCCGCGCATGCTCGACGCCGCCGAGGTTGTCGAAGCGACCAGCCACCCGGTCGGCGGCGTCTGCCCGTTCGGCCTGCCGGCGCCGCTGCCGGTCTATTGCGACGTATCGCTGCGCGAGTTTGACGAAGTGGTGCCTGCGGCAGGCGCCACCAACGCCGCGGTGCGGATTGCACCGCAGCGCATGGTCGATCTCACCGGCGCTGAATGGGTGGATGTCTGTCAGGGCTAGGTTGAGGTCCCAGATTGGGCGTGAACAGCTGGCACGGACACCGGCTGACGACGGCAGTCACAGCCTACCATGCCGATCAGAATTTGTAGCTCAAGCTCGCGGAAACCGTATGGGTGCTTGGCTTCAAGATGGTTGGCCCAAGCTGGTCGTTCGCAAAATCGTGACTGCCGAAATGAGCATATGCATAATCGACGCCGACAATCCACTTCTCGTTGAGCGCATAGTCGACACCAGCGCCAATGGTCCAGCCAATGTAGGTTCGGCTTTGAGGATCGCTGCGATCCCCCGTGGTGGAATAGAAGACGTCATTTGCGTGCAGAAAAGCGATGCCGCCCTTTACATAAGGCATGAACCTATCTGCCGCGTAGCCAACCTTTGCAACAATGTGAGCTTGCCAGTCCGTGTGTACATTGATCTCTTCGTCATCAAACGTACTGTCCGCACCCTCGTTGAAAACTGCAACCAGCGATGCCTCGCCGCCGAGTACGAAATTGTTCGCGAACTGATAATTGTATCCGACTTTGCCACCAATTTCGGCTGACGTGTTGTCGGCATTGTAGCCGGAAGGATCATAGTTCGGGATGTCGAAATCACCCTTCAGGTAGTTCACCCCGGCGACGATACCCACATAGCCCCCAGTCCAGATGAAACCGGCAGGCGCCACATCCTGCGATGGCACATTGATGATCGGGTCGGCGGCAAGCGCCCCGCCCGTGAGGGCCAAAAGCAGTGCTGAAGAGAGAATGATCGTCTTCATGATATCCCCAAGATTCTACGCTGCTTAATCTACACACCAGCCCAAGCTTGAAAAGCGCTTCCATGTGATTGGAAACGTTTGGAATATGAGCGTTGTGAAACTGCCACACATTCGTGAATCGAGTTGAACTCAAGGTTTCAAGCGATTCAACGCGCCAATCGGCTTCCATCTCGTGCCGCCGACAGCCTCAATTCGTGTCGAAGAGCTGGAACTTTTGGTCTGTGCTACCCTTCGGGTGTCCGGAAAGGTGTCTCGTGGAAAGGCGGAAAGGACTTTTGGGGGCAAGTCCTGCTTTGAAATGGTCGGAGTGGCCGGATTCGAACCGACGACCCCTTGACCCCCAGTCAAGTGCGCTACCGGGCTGCGCTACACTCCGGACCGGTCGCGATGTATCGTGATAACCCCGTGCGGGTCAACCGAATTCCGCGACTTTTATCCCGCTGCGATTGCCGGTGCCGGCGAGCCCTGCAAGGCAGGCCGAAACAGCAGTTGATGGCGGTATTCCAGCGCGATGGCGCCCCAGATCAGGCCGAGCAGCAGGTAGACATGGCGCCAGTGGTCGATGTCGATGAAGGTGCCCAGCCCTATATTGCCGATGAAGGCGACGTAGGCGCACAGGAGATAGGGCTGCCACGGCCGGTCGCGCAGCAGGATGCGGAAGCCGGCTGCTATCGTCCACAAGACGAGCGCCAGGAACGACACGAAGCCGAGCCAGCCATAATCCATCAGCATCTTCAGCCAGATATCGTGGGTGTCTTCACCGAAGATCGTGCCGAAGACCAGCGGGCCGATGCCAAACGGATGCTCCATCGCCATCTGGAAGCCGATGCCGTAGCGGGCGAAGCGGCCGAGGCGGGCGGTGTCGTAGCTCTGTTCGAGCTGGGCACGGTTGGAGAACATCTCCGACACGCCGGGCAGCTGCAGGATGACGATCATGGCGACGACCAGCAGCGCCAGTGCGGCCATCGTCATCACCACCACACGCAGCCGGAACTTGCCGCTGGCGCTCTGCAGGAACAGGCAGCCGGTGAGCAGGACGGCCGAGACGGTGAACATGCCCCAGGCGCCGCGCGAGAAGGAGAAGAAGATGCCGGCGGTGATGATCAGCAGCGGCACCGCCAGCAGCGGCATGCGTGTCGCCGGTCCGGTCAAAAGCAGATAGAGCAGATAGATGCCGGGCAGCACCAGGAACGGGCCGAACACGTTCGGGTCCTGGAAGGCGCCGGCGGCGCGATCGTATTTGGTGAACATCTCCGCGCCCGGAAAGGCATGGAAATAGCCTGCAATGCCAAGCAGCGATGTGGCCACTGCCGAGACCACATAGGCAATGAAGATCAGCCGGTAGAGGCTCGGCTGTACGGCGGTGATCGATGCGAAGAACACCGCGCTGAAGGCGAGAAACAGCGACACGGCGAGATAGAGCGGCGTGTTGGCGAGGTCCGCCATCTGCGTCATGGAGATCATGCCGCCGATGTTCATCGTCACCAGCAGCACCAATAAGGGCGTGGCCGCGCGGGAAATCCTCAGGCCGAAAAGCGCCCAGATGGCGATCAGCCCGGCCATGTAGAGCTCATAGGGCGCCGGCTCGCTGATGACGAAGCCCGACAGCAGAATGCCGAGGAAGACCGCGCCCGACGAAATCAGCGCGACCAGCTTGGCGTTGACCGCCGCGCGCGGCAGATCATGGCTGATCGCACTCAATAGGCGTTTTCCGTATTGAGCAGCCGGAGCGGCGTCAGGAACAGGATCCGCAAATCGAACAGCAGCGACCAGTTCTCGATGTAGTAGAGATCATACTCGGTCCGCATGCGGATCTTCTCGTTGGTGTCCATCTCGCCGCGCCAGCCATTGATCTGCGCCCAGCCTGTGACGCCGGGCTTGACCTTGTGGCGGGCGAAATAGCCGTCGACGACCTCGTTGTAGAGCAGGTTGTGCGATTGCGCCGCGATGGCATGCGGACGCGGGCCGACCAGCGACAGCGAACCGAGCAGCGAGTTGAAGAACTGCGGCAGCTCGTCGATCGAGGTCTTGCGGATGAAGCGGCCGACGCGGGTGACGCGAGGATCGTTCTTGGTCACCGTCTGCTTGGCGGTCGGGTCGGCCTTGTCCGTATACATCGAACGGAACTTGTAGACCTCGATGATCTCGTTGTTGAAGCCGTGCCGCTTCTGATGGAACAGCACCGGCCCCTTGCTGTCGAGCTTGATGGCGATGGCGGTCGCCAGCATGACCGGCGAGAACACGACGATGCCGATCAGGCTGAAGACGATGTCGAAGGCGCGTTTGGCGACCGAATCCCAGTCGTTGATCGGCTTGTCGAAGATGTCGAGCATCGGCACCGCGCCGATGTAGGAATAGGCGCGCGGGCGAAACTGCAGCGCGTTGGAATGTGCCGACAGCCGGATGTCGACCGGCAGCACCCACAGCTTCTTCAGCAGCTGCAGCACCCGCGATTCGGCGGTCAGCGGCAGCGATACGATCAGCATGTCGATGCGGGCGATGCGGGCGAACTCGATCAGTTCCGAAATGGTGCCGAGCTTGGGGTAGCCGGCGACGATGGGCGGCGAGCGCTTGTCGCCGCGATCGTCGAAGATGCCGCAGATGCGGATATCGTTGTAGGGCTGCTTTTCGACCGAGCGGATCAGGATTTCCGCCGCCTTGCCGCCGCCGACGATGACGGCGCGCCGCTCCATGCGGCCATCGCGCGCCCAGGCCCGGATCAGCTTCGACATCACCAGCCTGAGGCCGAAGATGAGAACGAAGCCGATGACGAACCAACTGCCGAACAATAGGCGCGAATAGTCCTGCGACATCTTCATGACGAATGCCGTCAGCGCCATCAGGGCGAATGTGCCGGCCCAGACCAGCAGCACGCGGCCGAAGTTGGCGATGGGCCGCATCAGGGCGACGATCTGGTAGCAGTCGGTGACGTCGAGCAGCACCACGGCAAGGAACGAGCCGGCTGCGATCGTCACCGGATATTGCCAGGCGAGATAGTTGAAGAAACCGACATAGTGGAAATAGACGGCGAGCCCGGACAGGAACAGCAAGCCGAATTCGACCATGCGCAGGACACCGCTGACCATGATCGGCGACATCGTATCGCGCCGGTATTGCGAGGCGACCTGGCGGGCGACATCGTTCATGCCGCTTGGCGTGTCGCCGTCGGCCGGGCCGTCGAATTTACGCACCGCCTCTGCTGAAAAGCGGCGCGCGGGGTCGATCTCGTTCATGAGGGCTTTCCGCAAACTTCCCCATGGTCATAGCAAAAGAGAGCTAAGAAACCCTTGAAACAACGTATGGCTTTGGAACGGCTTGGCCCTGTGCCTACCTGTCGAGCGCGGCGAAATAGGCCTTCTCGATGTCGGCGGCCATCACATCGGCGCCGAAGCGTGCCTTGAGGTTGGCGCTATCGGGCATCAGGTCGCGATAGGCGACCGGGTCGGCCAGCGCCTGGCTCATCCTGTCGGCGAGCTCGATCGGGTCAGGTCGGATCAGGGCAGGGGAACCGGTGTCGAATATCTCCGGGATGCCGCCGACCGCGGTTGCGATCATCGGCTTTCCCGCGGCAAGCGTTTCCAGGACGATATAGGGCATGGCTTCGGCGCGCGAGGGAACGATGATAAGCGCGGCAAGGGCAAAGGCCTCCCTGGCCGGCATCGGCGGCAGGAAGCGGACATGGCGCTCGAGCCCGAGGCGTTTCACTTGCCCGTGGTAACGCGCAAGGTCGTCGCCGTCGCCGACCATCACCGCGGTCAGTGCGCGGCCGAACTGTGGGCCGGCGAGGGCCAATGCGTCGATGAAGATATCCGGTCCCTTCAGGTCGCGCATCATGCCGATATAAAGCAGGTCGGCTGCGTCCGGCTCGGTGATCACCGGCTCGAATTCAGTGGCGCGCAGGCCGTTATAGACGAGGGTGTTGGGAATGGGCGGCTCGCCAACCTTGTGGCGATAGGTCCGCCGCTCATAGTCCGAGACAAACAGCAGATAGTCGGTGAAGCGAGCCATGAAGCGCTCGAGCGCGAAGAACAGCTTTCCGATGACCGTGCTCTCGTCATAGTGGAGCGAGCCGCCATGCGGCGAATAAAGGCGGGCTACGCGAGACCTTGATACCCGCAACAAAGAGCCGAACAGACGGGCATAGGCGCCACCCTTGGCGCCGTGCCCATGCAGTACGTCCGGCCGCAATTCCTTGATGATCCTGTATGTGCGCCAAGCCGAGGCAAGGTCGCCGGGACCGACATGGCGCTGCATCGGCGTGCGATGAATGCCGAGCGCCAGCATGCCCTTCATCTGCTCGAACAAATGTTCCTCGAACGCGCCGCCCGTCGTCGAATCGCAGACGATGCCGACCGAATGCCCGGCGGCGACCTGCGCCTCGGCCAGGTCGCGCACATGCCGGAAAATTCCTCCGACGGGTGAGCGAAAGCAATGGACGATCCTGAGCCTGTCCGCCACGTGGTGTCTGTCAGAACAGACGTTCGCGGACGTAGACCGTATCGCCCGGCAGCAGCGGGTCGGAGGTGACCACGCGGCCGGTCATCACCTTGCCGTTGATGTCGCGGGTGATGTCGACGCTTTCCTGGTTGGCGCGCGGCGTAAAGCCGCCGGCAATGGCGATCGCCTTCTGCACCGTCAGGCCGGGAACATAGGAATATTGGCCGGCGGCACCCACTTCGCCCATGACGAAGATCGGCCGGTAGCGGTCGATCTCGACCGAAACGTCGGGATCGCGCAGATAGCCTTGCCGCAATTTGTCGGCGATCTCCTTTTCCATCTGCTGCGCGGTGTGGCCGCGCGCCGGTATGGCGCCGACAAGCGGGAAGGAGAGATAGCCGGATTGATCGACACTGTAGGTGTTGGTCAGCCCGTCCTGCTCGAACACGGTCACGCGGACGCGGTCGCCGGCGCCAAGACGGTAGGGCTGATCGAGCACCTCATGGAAGGCGGCCGGCGTCGGCCGGTAGCTGGAACAGCCAGCCAGCATCGATACGGCAAGCAGCGCGCGAAACAGGGAAGCAGTGCTTTTCATGACCGGACAAGTACCTTCGACTGGGCCGCTGCGGCGTCGCAGCAAACATCAGGGATCGAGGCCCGTTATCATCCTGTTAGGGTTAATGGCCGGTAAAGGGAGCGGCCGACACGTGGCGCATCGGCAAGAGTTTTTGTGATTCTTGGCGGTTTTGTTTGCCGCCCGCCAGTAAACCCTAACGGAAACTTACCACGATCTTAACGGCTGAGTTACCATAGTTGTTTACGGTGCGTGCTGACCCAGTATCGGAGTAGGGATGCATGTCCGTTCAGTCCGCGGCCGCAGATGTCGATGTCGATCTCAGGCAGCTCTTCGCCAGTCTGGCGAGGAACTGGCTGCGTATAGTCCTCGTCGTCCTGTTGGCAACCGGGCTGGCCTTCGCTTTCGCCTCGCTGGCAACCCGGCACTACAAGGCCGAGACGCAGGTGGAGATCGCGCCGCGCGAATCCATCTACACGCGGCCGGCCAGCAACAACAATGACACCGACAAGCCTATTCTCGACGAACAGGGCGTCGCCACCCAGGTCCAGATCATTTCCTCCAACGAAATCCTCAAGCAGGTCTCGCAAAAGCTTGGTCTGGAAAAACTGCCCGAGTTCAATGAAGCGCTCGACATGTCGGCGGTGAGCCGCGCTCTGGTCCTGGTCGGGCTGAAAAGCGACCCGATGGAAATTCCGACGGAAGAGCGCGTGCTCAAGAAAATGCACGAGAAGCTCAACGTCTATGGCGTCGAGAAGACCCGCATCATTGCCGTCGAGTTCTCATCGGAAGATCCCAAGCTCGCGGCCGCCGTACCGGACGCCATCGCCGCCGCCTATATAGCGGGGCAAGGGGCGGCCAAGCTCGAATCGAACAGCGCCGCGGCAGACTTCCTGGCGCCCGAGATCGCCGACCTGCAGCGGCAGGTCAAGGATGCCGAGGCGAAGGTCGCCGCCTATCGCGCCCAGTCCGATCTCCTGATGGGTGGCAACAATTCGGTGCTGGCCACCCAGCAGCTTTCGGAACTGTCGAGCGAACTGTCGAAAGTGCGCGCCAACCGCGCCGCGGCCGAAGCGACCGCCGACGGTGTGCGCAGGGCGCTGCAGAATGGCGGTTCGCTGGATGCCGTGCCGGAGGTTCTGTCGTCGGACCTGATCCAGCGCTTGCGTGAGCGACAGGTCGAATTGCGCTCCAACATCGCCGATCTGTCGACGACACTGCTTGGCAATCATCCGCGCATTCGCGCGCTGAAATCGCAACTGTCCGATCTCGACGCACAGATTCGCAGCGAGGCCCAGAAGATCATGAAAGGCCTGTTGATGCAGGCCGAGACGGCAAAGGCCCGCGAGAACCAGCTTGTCGCCGACGTCAACACATTGAAAGCCGCTTCGGCGCAGGCCGGCGAACAACAGGTCGATCTCGACGCACTGCAGCGCGACGCGACCGCCAAGCGACAGCAACTCGAACTGTACCTGACCAACTACCGCGAAGCCGCTTCGCGCCAGGATCGCAACTATCTGCCGGTCGACGCGCGGATCGCCTCGAAGGCTTCGGTTCCCTCCGAGGCCTACTTCCCGAAGGTCGGGCCGATCGTCGGCGCGGCTTTCGCCGCATCGCTGCTGATCATGGCCATCGTGACGCTTCTGCGGGAGCTGTTTTCAGGTCGCGCGATGCGACCGGCGAGCGGTTCCCGTTTTGAACGGATCGATGAGGTCGCGATGCCCCATGTGGCGCAGGCGCCGGTCGCCAAGCCATTTGTCCGCCACGAGCCTGCCGTCCTGCAGGACTCCTTGGTTGGCCAGGAGCTGCCTGAACGTGCGGATGAAGCGGAGCCCTATGCCGCCGCGATGCCGGCCATGGCCGAGGCACCGGATGTGGTCGCAATGCCCGATACGACGGCGACAGAGCAGACGGCTGTCGAGCCCGAACCGGCGCGTTCCACCCTGGGCGAGATCGATATCGAGAAGGCTGCCGAAAAGCTGATCTCCAGCGGTGCGGCGCGCGCCATATTCGTCTCGCCGGAAGGCGACGAGGCGGCTGCATCCGCGATCCTGGTGGCGCGCGAGGTCGCCGACGCCGGGCTGCGCGTGCTGTTGCTGGACCTCACCGCGTCGGGGGCCGCCTCGCGGCCGATGCTGGACAGCGGGCTTTTCCCCGGCATCACCAACCTGCTCGCTTCGGAAGCGCAGTTCAGTGACGTCATCCATGCCGATCTCTACTCGGACTGTCACGTCATCCCGGTCGGAACCGCCGATCCGGTTCGTGCCATGCGTGCCGCCGACCGGCTGCCGATCATCATGCAGTCGCTGACGACAGCCTACGACCTGGTCGTGGTCGAGTGCGGACCGGCCGACGCACAAGGCATCGGCCGCCTGACCGGCGATGCCACCGAGGTCTTTCTCTCCATGCTGGAGGCCGACGATGAGGTGACGCAGGCTGCGGTCAAGCTGATCGAGAACGGCTACCCCGACCTGACGCTGGTGACGCCGCTCGGCCACGAACCGCCCGGCAATCCGGTGCCGAGAAGGCGCACTGCCGCTGCCTGAGGGGAGCCCCGGATCGCCGGCGGGGCCGTTCTGCGGTTCGCCCGATCTATCCCAGTTCAAGCGTCGTTACGCCGAACACCCTTCGCAGGTCCAATTCCGGGGCAGGCCCCTTGTACATGCGCGTGGTGGTGAAGGTCGGCGCAAAGCCGGCCGCATCGAGCGCAGTTATGAAGCCGGCGTTATCGGCGGGGACGTCGATGTGCAGCTCGCCGCCCTCGCAGGCACCGGCCAGCCCCTCCAGGAGTTGCAAAGCGATCTCCGTGTCGTCGGCAAACAGCGGGCCGATCTTGAAGCCGGATCGACAGCGGCGCGCCACGCCAAAACCGGTCACGCCGCGCGAACCGATCGCCGCTAGCCCATGATGCGGCTCCTGCAGCCATCGCTTCAGAAAGGTGCCTCGGGGCGCCGGAAAGCAATGGGCGTCATAGGCGACGATGCCGGACAGGAGCTGCGTCGTAATCATCCGCAACCCATCGGCCCTGACCGGCTGGCCTGCCATGCGCCCGGTGAAGCGGATGGTCTCATAGGCCGGCGCGAAGCCCTTGCGCCGGTAATTGGCCTGCTGCTCGGCGACGCCGTCGAGGCCGACAGTCCGGCCCGAGAGCCTTTTCATGCCGGCGTCCCACACGGCCTTGCCGTAGCTCATGCCGCGCATGTCAGGCCGGCAGATGTAGAGGCCGATGAAACCGAATTCGCTTCCATAGGCCACGGCCGAAATTGCCGCGACCATGTCGTCGCCGACAAAGGCGCCGATGAAGCCTTCGGGGTCCGCGGCCTGGAACATCGCCGGGTCTTCATGACCTGGGTTCCAGCCTTCCGCGGCCGCCCAGTCGACGAGAAGCGCCAGTTCCTGCAGGGACAGTGTGCGGATGATCGGCTTCATGGCGTCAGCTATCTTCTTCCGCGGGCGCTGCCTGGCCGGCGGCTTTGCGGCGCAGCACTTTGGTCAGCTTCCAGATCGTCGGGCTGTTCTTGACGAAGGCCTTCAGCCGTGCGCCTTGCCGAAGCGTCAGCGCCAGCATGCGGCCCTTCACGGTCAAGGGGACCAGCACTTCGAAATGCCGCGTTTCGATATCGCACCACAGCCGCTTGTAAGGCTCATCTCCGACCGAAAAGTCATAGACCTCGAAACCGGTCTCGCAGGCTTCCTGGATGTTGTCGAAGAACAGGAAGTCGCCGGGGCTGGCGTGCCCAAGATCGTCCTCGGCGATCGCTCCGAATTCGCAGATCAGGCGTTTGCCCAAGCGGCTTGAACCGGTGATGGCGCGCAGCTTGCCGGCAACCTCGAGCCCGTGCAGCACGAAGGAAGGCCTGTCCTCGGCAAGCGCCTGCATGAACAGCGCGCGGAAGAAGCCGCGTACCTGTGCGTCGCCAAAAACATTGGCGATGCCCATCTTGCGGAAGCGGAGTTCCTTCATCTCGAAGAAGGCGTCGAGCAGCCTGCCCACCTCGTCGGGGGTGCGGGCCCCGATGCGCCGATAGCTGCCTACGGCCTCGAATTTCCGGATCTGCGACCGGTGCTTCTTGCGTTTGCGTTTGCCGCTGGCGCGGGAAAGCAGCGCATCGAAGCCGCCGGCGAGATCGACGGCCAGCGACAGGTTGGGGCTGGAAAAATGCTCAAGCGATGCGAGCGGATTGGCGACGCCGTCGAGATCGGGCAGCAACCGCTCGAGCGCGACCAGATCGATGTCCGGGCGTGCCTTGGCGATGGCCGCCAGCACCGATCGGAGGGCCGGTATATCCGCTTTGGCCAGCCAGTTCGGGTCCGCGGCGACGAAGTTGCCGTTGGCGTGGCGCCCACCCATGAAGCGGGCGATCCGGAACGGCCCCCTGGCGGCAACCTCCAGCGCCAGCGAGAAAACCGGTTTGCCCTCGGCACTCAGCGTCGCGACGAGCAGGTCCGGTCGTGTCTCGGTCGCCCAGTTCTGGACCCAGGCAGCACTCTGCGCCGGCCCAAACAGGGCCGAGCGGCAGAACTCGGCATAGGCCGCGAGTCCGTCCGTGGACGCCACTGAAATCGACAGGCCGGCATGGTCCCGTGGCAAGGCGCGCGACGATGCCTCGGTCGCCGCAAGCCGATTGCCGTCAAATGACGCGGTTGCGTCAACCATACCTCAATCCTTAGGACGTATTGATCGCGATTTGGGGGTTCGCATAGGCGCATTCCGTGCTTGGATCAGCCTAGGCGCAAAAGGTGAATGAATGATCGACGGCGGGGAGGCAATCCGGAAACTGGCGCTGAACGTCGCCCGCTATACCGGCCTTGCACCGCTGGCCAAGCCGTTCATCGGCGGCATCGGCGCCATCCTGATGCTGCACCGTGTTACCGCGACGCCGGAAAAGCCGGACAGCGTCAACCGGCATCTGAATATCGCGCCCGGCTTCCTTGACGCCATGATCGCCGACATGAAGGCGCATGGCTATGCCTTCGTCTCCATGGACGAAGCCGTTGAGCGCATCAAGGCAGGCGGCAAGGGCGGTCAGTTTGCCACCATCACCGCCGACGACGCCTATCGCGACAACATGGTCGAGGCGCTGCCGGTGTTGGAGAAGCATGGCGCGCCGATCACCATCTATGTCGCACCCGGGCTGATCAACGGCACAGCAGACCTGTGGTGGGACGTTGTCGAGGACATCGTCAACGCGCGCGATACCTTGACGCTGACGCGGCCGAATGGTCCGCTGGCGATCGATTGCTCGACCCCCGCGAAGAAGCTGCAGGCCAATGCACGCCTGCACGCCTATCTCACCTCGGAAATCCGCGAGGAGGACCTGCAGGCCGTGTTGCGTGACCTGGCTCGCGCAAACGGCATCGACGCCGACGGCCCACGCTTGCGCACATTGATGAGCTGGGATGAAATCCGTCGCATCGCCGCGCATCCGCTGGTGACGATCGGCGCCCATACGATCAACCACAGCAATCTGAAGCGGCTCTCCGAAGCCGATGCCCGGCACGAGGTTGGCGCCGTGCGCGCCATGTTGCAGGCCGAACTGGGCGAAATGCCCCGCCATTTCGCTTATCCCTATGGCTATGCCAGCGCTGTCGGCTGCCGCGAAGTGGGTTTTGCCCGCGATGCAGGCTATATCTCCGCCGTGACGACGCGCCACGGCGTGCTGCGCGCCGAGCATGCCGGGTTCCTGCACGCCTTGCCGCGCATTTCCGTCAACGGCCGCTACCAGAGCCTCGCCCACATCCGCACCATGCTGTCGGGCGTGACGACGCCGCTCGCCAACGCCGGCAAGATGGTTGTCACCATCTAACGCTGGCGGTTTCGCCTAGCGCTTGGCCCTCGGCTCCAGCATCAACCATTTGATGATGCCCATCGCCGGCAGCACCCACAGCAGGCCGCTGAGCAGGAAGAACAGGAAATGCACCCACGGACCCGACTCCGACAGCCGGGCGACCGCGAAGATCGATGCGACCAGCGCATAGATGATGACCAGCGCCACCAGCAGAAACATTCCGATCAGCTTTTTCAGGCGCAGGGGCATGGCTGGTCTCCTGATCGAGCATGCCGGAATTCGCACAAGAGGCCTGGCAGGCTCATGGGGTATCGGCCTCGCATAGGCCTTGAGGCGAGACTGTGCAACCGGTGAGACGCGGCGCGACGGCGTGCCGCGCCGTATGGTCTTGCCAGCACGGGTGCGATGGTCCACCAATCCGCCAAATCAACCTGCCGGGACAAGATCATGGCTGCCATATCAGCTGCCGCGCCATACGTCGCCCGCGACCGCGACCTGCATAACCGGGCGCTGCTGCGCGGCTGGCTCTATGTGGTGCTTCTGGTGCTGTTTGCGCTGGTGCTGGTCGGCGGCGCCACCAGGCTCACCGATTCCGGCCTGTCGATTACGCAGTGGAAGCCGATCCACGGCGTGATCCCGCCGCTCAACGATGCCGAGTGGCAAGAGGAATTCCAGCTCTATCAGCAGATCCCGCAATATGCCGAGCTCAACAAGGGCATGAGCATCGAGGCGTTCAAGTCGATCTTCTGGTGGGAATGGGCGCACCGCATCCTGGCGCGCAGCGTCGGCCTGGTCTTTGCCCTGCCGCTGCTGTTCTTCTGGGCGACGCGCCGCATCGAGCGCGGCCTGGGAGCGAAGCTGGTGGGCATTCTCCTGCTCGGCGGCCTGCAAGGCGCCATCGGCTGGTGGATGGTGGCTTCAGGATTGGTCGACCGGGTCTCCGTCAGCCAGTACCGGCTGGCGACCCACTTGACACTCGCCGCGCTGATCTTCACCGCCACCATGGTGGTCGCGCGAGGATTGGCGCCGCATTCCGAACCCGCCGCCGATCGGTCGACGCAGAGGCTGGCCGGCTTCATCGTGCTGCTGGCGCTGATCCAGATCTATCTCGGCGGCCTGGTAGCCGGGCTCGATGCGGGCCTGAGCTACAACACCTGGCCGTTGATGGACGGCAAGATCATCCCTGGCGATCTGCTGATCCTCGAGCCGGCATGGCGCAACTTCTTCGAGAGCCCGAAGACGGTGCAGTTCGTCCATCGGCTTGGCGCCTACACGGTTTTCGTCGTGGCCTTGTGGCACATGATCGCCACGCGCCGGCGGCTGCCTGAAACAACGCATGCGCGGCGCGCGACGCTGCTGTTTCTACTGGTGCTGGTCCAAGCTTCGATCGGTATCGGCACGCTGCTGATGCATGTGCCGCTGCATTTGGCGCTGACCCATCAGGGATTTGCGCTCGTCGTCCTGGGGTTTGCAGCCGCCCATTGGCGCGGCACCAAGGGTGCTTGTCCCTTGCCGGCGGGAATAGCGCTCAGGGGCTGATCTTGAGCTGATCTACCGGGTCCGGATCAGAAGCTTGCCCGTACCGCCCGGATCGCCTTGACGACCGACAATTCGCGGTTCTCCTCGACCGCATTGTCGTCCTCATGATGCCATGACGCCGAGAGGCAACCATAGGCGATGGCATGATCAAGGATGGCGGGTGGTGTCTGGCCCAGCGTTTTGGCAAAAATCCCGGCCATACCAGCGATCCGCTCGGGGTCGAGGCAGAGATCGTCCCGCTCGAGCGGGTTGTAGAACATGTTCGCCGCATCGAAGCCGGGATCGCCGAGCACGCCCTTCGGATCGATAGCCAGCCAGCCGCGCCGTCCGTGCAGGATGTTCTCGTGATGCAGGTCGCCATGCAGTGGCCTGATATCGTGCGGATCGGCCAGCAGCCGGTCGGCAATAG